>CAZJIH010000114.1:0-6224 GCA_964545935.1 uncultured Akkermansia sp.
TCCGTCCTCCCATCCGCACCTAACACGCACTGATAGCACGACAACCCGATGCGCCCCCATACGCAGGTCACCACCACATGTGCTGCTCCCCGGCTTTGCTTCGTAACTGACTTCCGATCCCTGTGCCACGGAAGTGCCGCTGTTTTTAATCGTAAATCGCACATCAAAAAGGTGGGCGCCGGGGAGGGACTGCGGTTCAGCCGGGGAGAAACGCATGCGGTAGGAGGGCACCTCCCGCGGTGGGACTCTCAACGAATCGCGCTAACTTCTTCAATCGGGTACTTCTGAAAACTGATAGCCCGCGTGTGAAGGTGCATTGTTCCCATCACTCGGATTAAACGAAGTTCCTTTGACCGACTCGCTGTGCTTACCGTGCAAAAAAATACGTTTAATTTCTGTAAGTTACGTAAGAACAATCTATGCAAAGGCATGCTCATATGGCATACGGGAACAATTTTCTTTAGCAGGTTTACTCACCATTCTTGCAGAAACCAACCATGTTTTTCCGCAAAAAGGAGAATTTTTAGAAGTACCCTATTGACAAATCATCGATTTTCTGCTACCATGAGCGCCGTAAGGTAGTTTATTGTGTAGGTAACGCATGCGATGAAACCGGAAGAAACGACATTGATGAGTTCGATTGAGACCGCGCTGAGGGGACTCAAGGGGTTGAGTTATACAGAGAACGGGGCTTTGGGGTACAAAACCACCGGGCATGCCCTGCTCGACCTCAATTTCAGGGCAGCATCGTACAGAAATGCCGAGCCGCAGGCGGTGCTCACCGATTTTATCCGTGCCTTTGATGAAGATAAGTCACTTGCTGTCAAATGGTTATTTTTTGCGCGTGATGTACGTGGCGGCATGGGTGAACGCAGATTATTCCGGATTATTTTGGGGTATCTCGCCGTTACTTACCCGGAGTTGACTCAAAAAATGATCCCGTTTATTGCCGAATTCGGACGCTACGACGACCTCCTTCCGCTGTTGGATGCCCCATGCGCCGACGCCGTCATCCGATACATCGGGGAGCAGTTGGCACGCGATACCGACAGCATGCGAGCCGGACAGCCGATTTCCCTGTTGGCCAAGTGGCTCCCCTCCGTCAATACTTCGTCACAGGAAGCGCGACGCTTGGGTCGCAAACTCGCCGCCGGACTTCATCTTTCAGAAAAACAATACCGTAAATTACTTGCGTCGCTACGTAAATATCTCGACGTGGTAGAGTGCAAGATGTGTGCCCGGGCGTGGGAGGCTATCGACTACCCCCGTGTCCCCGCGCGTGCCTCCCTGCTTTACCGAAATGCTTTTTCCCGCCACGATGCGGAGAGATACGGTGCGTATATCGAAAGTGTACGCCGGGGGAAAACGAAAATCAACGCCGATGTCCTTTTCCCGCACGATATCGTATATCGTTACTGCGAAGAAACGTGGAATGTCACCCTGAAACCCTTCGACCCGGTGCTCGAAGCCCTGTGGGATCACCTCCCGAATGCCGTGCCGGAGGGTCAGCGTATCCTCGTTGTCCGCGATGGTTCGGGTTCGATGACCCTTCCCATCGGTGATTCGGGGGTCTCCGCTCTGGATTGCTCCACTGCCCTCGCCATATACTTCGCCGAAAGAATGCAGGGCGAATTCAAGGATAAATTTATCACCTTTTCGCGACACCCCGCATTGGTCGATCTCTCCGCATGCAAGTCATTGCACGATAAACTAAAGCGCACATTTTCCGAACAAGATTGCTCGAACACGGATATCCATGCCGTTTTCAAACTCATCCTTCAATCAGCTATTGCCGATCATCTTTCTCAGGATGCTATGCCTACCGCTATCCTTATCCTCAGTGATATGGAATTCGACGGTCATTCCCACGTCTGGAATCGCTCCCTCTTCGATGCTATCGCTTCGGAATACGCTTCTTATAACCTGAAATTACCTAAACTTATCTTCTGGAACCTGAACTCGCGTACCTGCGTCGTGCCCATGACGCAAAATGATCTCGGAGTCACTCTCATCAGTGGCTTTTCCCCCCATCTTACCAAGATGGTGATGTCGGCTCAACTTGACCCCTACCGGGCTCTTGTTGATATCCTCCTTTCCCCTCGTTATTCACCCCTCGATAGCCTCTTTTCTTAACCCATTTTCAGATGCTCACTGCAAAACCTCGGCTGTTGTACCTACACAACTCATATAGCATCTGGTTTAGACTCTGACAGCAAATACATTCGAATAATATGTTATGCCTTTTAACGGCATTATTATCACGATGAGTCTAGTTTTTAACTGCATCTGTCCTAGCAAATTGACGCCGCCCACTGCCAAGTTACCCCCTGTGTGGGTTCCACGCATTTTTTTTCGTGCCACTGGCGTGGGCTGCGTCTCACCGCAGATGCTTTCCTCACCACTCTAATTTACTTTTTATGCTTGACGTATGGGGTAATTTTTGGTTAAATAGTTTTCGGAGATAAAAGGGAGGGGAAGTGATGAATGAGATGCGAGAAGAAGGGAGTTATAGGCAGATGGAGTTAAATACGCCGTCCGGCGGTAAGGATGTACCGACGGCGGATCACATGCGGACGCGAGCGGAGAGAGCGAGGCAGGAGGCAGAGTATTTCGAACAGAAACGTGAGCAGCTAGAAAATCAACAGCAAGAGATCGAAATAAGTAAAGCGCAGCGTGCGAAATTCAGTGCGGAGTTGAATGAAGTAGGGATGAAGATACACAATGCGACGCGGCGATTGGAAGCGGAGTTAAAGAGTATAGAAGAGGAGAAGCAAGAGGTAGAAGCTGTGGTAGAGTGTTTTAAGCGACATTTACGTATTCTATCGGCACTTCAACCACACAATTGGAATACGGAAAATTTTGAAGCAGCAATCAGAGATGCCTTGCCGAAACTTGACAGGGCTGACAATGATTTTGATGAAGCGTACGCCATAGGACGTCGGATGCGACATACGGATATATTTCGATATAAACCCGGGGATGATTACGATAAACGTTTGAGTTGGCGGGTGATACGGGATAACATGTTGAAAGGACTTGCATTTCACCTACCGCTTTTTTTGCTGCTGCTGTTGACATGGTTTATTTATCTTTTGGTACAACATTCAGGGTCTTAATTATTTACAAAAAAATATGTCCTTACGGCATCGGTCCAGATTAAAAGATTTTGAGATAGAATTAGCTGAAGCACGCAGCAAAATGGCGGAGGAGCGGCTTGCGCGGCAGAGGGCTCGGGAGCGGGAACGCGCACGGGCAGGGCGGAGTAACGCGGCGACGGGTACCCGGACAGGGATACGGAAGCACGTCAATGTAACCGGCGAGAAGGCGGCAACAACGCGGGTACTGCTTCTGGAAAATGCCATACTGCTTATAGTATTGACAGCCAGCATTATAGGGCTTTATATGTTGAGCATGTACTTGTTGAATCAGACGAATTAGGAGTGGATATGGAAACGCCGAAGATAGATGTAGCCTACATAGCGGAATTGGCGAAACTGGAGCTTAGTGAAGATGAGCGTGCGCGTTATACTGTTGATTTAGAGCAGATACTGGCATATGTTGCACAATTGGAGAAGTGGGATACGCGGGATGTTCCCCCGAGCTATCACCCCTTAGAAATGTTTGATGCACTGCGGGCGGATACCGTCGGTGTCGGCTTAAGCAATGAAGCCGCGTTGGCAAATGCGCCGCAGGCGACGGACGGTCAGTTTCGCGTACCCAAAGTGGTGGAATCGGCGCATTGAAGCGCAAACTTATACCGTTCTATGTATCCTAAATCTA
Source organism: uncultured Akkermansia sp. (assembly GCA_964545935.1). GTDB lineage: Bacteria > Verrucomicrobiota > Verrucomicrobiia > Verrucomicrobiales > Akkermansiaceae > Akkermansia. Next base: position 3,781 of record CAZJIH010000114.1, read on the forward strand.
CACTGGTTGAACTGCAACAACGCCTCCGCGCACGCGAAATATCGCCTACGGAAGTGATCCGCGAATACGAAGCGCGCATCGAAAAAGCGAATCCCGAGCTCGGCGCATTTTTGTCCCGGGACACGGAACGAGCGATGCAAGCGGCTGAGAAAGCGGATCCGGACGATCCTTTGGGGGGATTACCCATAGCGATAAAGGACAACATTTGCTGCATCGGAGAACCCGTGCGTTGCGCCTCGCGCATGCTGGAAAATTTTATCTCGCCGTACGATGCTACAGCTGTAACTCGTTTACGCGCAGCAGGAGCCATCCCCTTCGGACGTACCAATATGGATGAATTTGCCATGGGCTCGACCGGGGAAAATTCGGCGTTCGGAAGCACGAAGAATCCGGTTGATACGGGGCGGGTACCCGGTGGGTCATCGAGTGGTTCAGCGGCGGCTGTAGCTGCCGGGTTGATACCGGCTGCACTTGGGTCGGATACCGGTGGGTCGGTGCGTCAACCGGCTTCACACTGCGGAGTCATCGGTCTGAAACCCACATACGGACGCATTTCGCGATACGGATTGGTAGCATTTGCTTCATCGTTGGACCAAATCGGGACGCTGACCACGAGTGCGGAAGATGCGGCTTTGCTTTTGCAGGCACTTTGCGGGTACGATGCCATGGATTCAACGTCCTCCCGGGAACCTGTACCGGATTTCAGTGCCGAGCTCCGCAGCGGGGTGCGCGGTTTGCGTATAGGACTTCCGCGCGAGTATATGAACAGCGGTAACGCCCCGGAGGTTCAGCAAGCCATAAAAACAGCGACGGCAACCTTGGAAGCTCAGGGAGCTGAAATCTGCGAGGTATCTCTCCCCCATACGGAAGCGGCTGTGGCTTCGTATTATATTATTGCCTGCGCCGAAGCTTCTTCAAACTTAGCGAGATACGACGGAGTGCGCTACGGCTACCGCGCACCCGCTCAATCCGACGCGCCGGGCGATATTTACGCGCGGAGTCGGACGTTTGCTTTCGGCGATGAAGTGAAGCGGCGTATCATTTTGGGTACATACGTACTATCCGGTGGGTATTACGATGCGTATTATACACGCGCTCAAAAGGTAAGGACTTTGGTCATTCGGGATTTCGCGCAGGTTTTCGCTTCCGGGGTGCACCTTATTCTCGGCCCGGTTGCTCCGTCGCCTGCCCCCGAAATACACGCGGAGATGAGTCCCCTGCAGGTATATTTAGCGGATATTTATACCGTACCGGCAAATTTGGCGGGTTTACCCGCTATTTCCGTACCCGTGGAACAACCCGGGCTACCGGTGGGTGTGCAGATGATTGCCCCTCCCTTCCAAGAAGCGAGATTGCTGAGAGCGGCGAACTGCATACCGCAGTCCGGTCGGTGAACCGCTGCTTACGCCGATTTTCCCCACCGCAGGGTTAGCACCAACCACTGAGACTTTCCCTTTGTTGAAGTGCACTCGGTGATACGTTTTTTCTTGCGGGTTTCCGAGTGTGGTGATATGGTGGGTTTGTCGTTTGTGAGAGATAGCGATGAGACCAGTGATGATGACAGTTGCCGGTTCGGATTGTTCAGCGGGTGCCGGAATACAGGCGGATCTGAAGGCAGGATACGCTGTGGGGTGCTACCCTCTTACTGTGGTGACGTGTGTGGTAAGTGAGGTACCGGGATATGTGGGAAGGATTGTGCCCTTGGAGCCTTCGTTTGTCGCGGAGCAGCTCACCTTGTGTCTGCGATCATTCCGCGTGGCTGCCGTTAAGTGCGGAATGCTATACAGTCCGGGTATTTTACAGGTAGTTGCGGATATACTTCCGCCGGGAATTCCACTTGTAATAGACCCAGTGATGGTAGCAACGGCAGGCGATGCCCTGATGCTCGATGATACCCTAGAGGCTTACGAACACTTGCTTTTCCCGCGTGCAACGCTCATTACCCCAAATCTCGATGAGCTCCTGCGTCTCACCGGCTCTCAATGCGTGCATACTGTGGAACAACTCGAGACTGAAGCATGTGCACTTTCCGACCGTATCGGATGCGCTGTATTGGCAAAAGGTGGACACCTAGAGGGGGATGAGTGTACGGATGTGCTCGTGGAACCGTCCGGGAAAGTGCAGTGTTTCTCGCATCAACGCGTTACCGGGGTGACTACGCACGGAACGGGATGTACACTTTCCGCAGCTGTTACCGCTTTTCTTGCAAGGGGTTATTCTCTCTGTGAGGCTGTAGAACAAGGGATTAAGTATAATGCACACGCAATCGCGAAAAACTGAACCACTGAACCGCTGCTCTTGCCGCCCCACCACAATGCCCGCCGCGCCTGCCCCCCCTCCGCATTTTTGATTTTTGATTTTTGATTTTTGATTGAGAATAGTGGCGCTCCCGTGGCGCAAGGATTTTTTACGATGCGAAGCTGTGGCGTACCGCCGGCGGTAGG
>CAZJIH010000115.1:0-6000 GCA_964545935.1 uncultured Akkermansia sp.
TCGGACATGAAATCGGACGTTTTACGCGGCAATTGTAACACAACGCGGCGCGAAATGCAATATCAAACCACACCCGTGTCAATGAAACTCACATCTGTCCCAAGAAAGATATGAGCTTCGGTGTAGGCGGCAGGAAGAGTCGAAGGATTCTCGAAAATTTTATTGAGACAGGAGTGGATGCATTGATCGCATTTTTTTCGTTCTTGACAATTCAGGGGAATGGTGCCAGAATAGGCGCGGAGGGAACGTATGCATATCCACCGATTAAGTTGTGCGGTGACATTGGCGTTTTGGATGCTGTTGGGGGTATCGCTTGATGCTCGCGGGGAGGGTGTTATATTAACGGTGAATGGGTTACGAATGGATGTCAAGTATGAGGGGGCAGGGGATGCTTACGGGTCGGGCTTGTGGCGGATAGACACGCCGGCAGCAAGCGATGAGGGAGTGTTACACCGGCTGCAGGTACTTCGGGAGGCTAGGCAACTACACTTGTACAGGGAGCAAAGCGCGGCGAATATACAGGTAGCAGGGTTCTGCCCGCTGCCGGTCGGGGTTTTTATGGCGGTAGGAGAAACGTCCGGGGCAGGGGCAACTAACACGACAGTTCGGATAGTCCGGGTAACTGACGAGATATGGACGTTGTTATGTGGGGTGGTCAACAAAGACACGGCAGACAAGGCAGCCGAGCGTTTTGCGGAGTTATCGCGGGAGTTGTGGAAACTCAATGAAGCAACCTTCGATGGAAAAGCTCAGGACGTGGAAAGCTTGGACTCGGAGACCTATCGCATAGCAGATGTTTATGAATCAGCAAGTTATGAATTTGACAGTCTGTGTCGTACACATTGTTACGGATCGGATGCACTTGCAAAAGCATTTTTGAAAGCGATGGACCTCGGGGTATTCGGTGACGCAGAGAAAGAGAAGCTGCAACTCACCAACGTCATTTTAGCGAACCCCGCAGCACGTGAGGAGATAGAGCGACTACGCAGTATGAAACCAATAGATACCGCTCTGTATGAAAATCTGAGTCATGTAAAGGATGCACCCACAGCAAACAAAGTTGTACCGCGACTTGAATCATTGACGAAGCAGATGAACGTGTTGCGTCCACTGCATCGGTATGGGGTAGAAAACTTTCCGACGGAATATCGTGCGGAGGCGAAAGCGGTTTTTGGGGAATTAGAACCGATACTATGGAACATACGCGATGAAATTGTACGCATAGCGGCTTTGGACGGATATGCCAATGAACCCTTTGATCATTTTTCTGATGCCATGGATGCTGTCTTTGAGTTATTAAGTTGCACGCACGGAGAAAGTTTTGATGAAGTATTTGATACGAGCTTTCGTATTGATGTAGATGATGCTTTGCATGGAGGAATGACCATGAACCCATAAAAAATATGCCTGAAAACGACTACGAAGTAACTATCGGACTGGAAGTACATTGTCAGATACGTACGCAGACTAAAATGTTTTGCGCGTGTCGCGCCGGATTCGGCTATGAACCGAATACAAATGTATGCCCGACATGTCTCGGGATGCCCGGTGCGCTTCCCACGCTCAATGAGTATGCCATAGAACGAACCATATTGGCGGGAATCCTCCTCGGATGCCGTATACCGGAGATTAGTAAATGGGACCGTAAAAATTATTTTTACCCGGATATGCCCAAAAATTACCAGACGAGTCAACTGGATTTACCGCTCTGCATAGGTGGGGAAGTTCCCCTCTTTGCATGGACATTTCCGGCGGGGAGTAAGGTACCTGAGACCCAAGATGGGGTTGTACGACGCGTACGGCTCGACCATATTCACCTCGAAGAAGATGCCGCGAAATTGACACATTTTCCCGGGTATACGCTGATAGATTACAATCGGAGCGGCACTCCGCTTATGGAAATTGTATCGGCACCGGACCTTCACACCCCGGATGAAGCGTACGCTTACCTAAAGAGTTTGCAACGAATTATGGTTACAGCCGGGATATCGAATGCCGATATGGATAAAGGCGAAATGCGATGCGATGTCAATGTTTCTTTACGACCGCGCGGTCAGGAGAAGTTAGGCGAAAAAATTGAAATGAAAAACATCAATTCGATGTCCGCAGCGCGTCGAGCTTTGATATATGAGATACGCCGCCAGGCGGAGGAGTTAGATGCCGGGATATCGCAGGTACAATCGACGCGGCGTTGGGATGATGGTCTCGGCGAGAGTATAGTCATGCGCACCAAGGAAAATGCTCATGATTACCGCTATCATACCTGTCCGGATTTAATTCCCGTACACACAGCACCGCTGGTCGAAAGGGTACGTCAACACCTGCCGGAACTCCCGGATGCGCGCTGTAAACGCCTCATGCAGCGATATGGTCTTCCCCCGGCAGACGCAATCACTTTGGTCGGTGATACCTCCCTCTGCGCTTTTTTTGAAGAGCTTGTGCAAGTTGGAGCACCCGCGCGTAAAGCAGCGAACTGGGTCATCAATATTTTAGCAGCCGTGCTAGCCGACAAAGAACTTTCCCTCGCGCAGTGTCCCCTCACCCCATCGGACATCGCCGCTCTCATCGATCTGGTAGAACAGGGAGTCGTCTCTACCAACCAAGCGCGTGAAGTACTCGAATACATGTGGGCACATCCCCGTACCTCTGCGTCTGCGGCAGCCGATGCTATGGGCTTTAAAAAAACTGACACGGATGCTTTGAAGACTGCCGTACTTGCCGTACTTGCCGAAAATCAGGATTTGGTCGAGCTCGTACGTGCGGGTAACACTAAGTTAGTCAACGCTTTAACCGGTAAGGTAATGAAGACGGCTACACCTAAACCGAATCCGAAACTCGTTACCGAACTCATCCTCTCTCTCATCAAATAACACATGGCATATCACCAATTCCGGAAATAGTTCAGTTGACATCTCGCGCTGACCGGGGTATAGTAGATTTTATGAAATACGAAGGACTTTACACAGCACTCATCACACCCTTCCGCAATGGAAAAGTGGATAAAGAAGCGTACCATGCCCTGATTGACAGGCAGGTAGCAGCCGGGGTAACCGGAATAGTACCGGTGGGCACAACGGGGGAGTCTCCTACCCTCACGCATGCCGAGCATGCGGACGTTATACGCTTGGCAATCGAATATGCTGCCGGACGCTGCCAAGTCATAGCCGGTACCGGTTCCAATTCCACGGCGGAGGCTATATCCATGACCAAAGAAGCCGCGGCTATGGGGGCGGACGGCACACTCCAAGTCTGTCCCTACTACAATAAACCGAGTCAGGAGGGGCTTTATCAACATTTTAAGACGATAGCGGAGAGCACCGACCTGCCGGTGTTGCTGTACAGCATACCCGGACGCAGCGGGATAGAGATAGCGGTAGAAACAGTGGCGCGGTTAGCGGCGACGTGTCCCACGATTGTTGCAATCAAAGAAGCCGGCGGGAGCGTAGATCGAGTCAATCGCCTTGTTCAGGCTTTGCCGGATGATTTTGCCGTTCTCTGCGGGGATGATGGGTTGACGGTACCGTTTATTGTGTGTGGGGCAGTGGGGTTGGTGTCGGTGACATCGAATGTGGCACCGGCGCAGATGAAGGAATTGACGGAAGCCGCGTTGAGCGGGGACGGGAAGAAGGCGACGGCTCTGCAGAAGAAGTACTACCCGCTCATGAAAGGTTTGATGAGTCTGGATGTGAACCCGGTACCCATTAAAGCCGCGCTCGCGTTACGCGGTGACATCGCTTGGGACATACGGTTGCCGCTCACGCCTCTGGCGGAGGAAAAACGGGTGGTACTCGCTGAGCTGCTGCGCCGTTACGACTTACTTCACTGAATACTCAACATCACGATGAAAATACTTGTTACAGGAATATCCGGGCGTATGGGGCAAACCGTGAAACAAGCCGTAGAGCAGTGCCCTGATACGGAATTGGGAGCTACGCACGACGTCGGTCAGGACATCAAGGCGGCGCTTGCGCGGGCTGAGCTCGTTATAGATTTTTCCTTTCACGGATTCACACCGGAGCTGCTGCGTGACGCCGTCGAACAGAGGAAACCGCTAGTCATCGGCACGACCGGACACACGGACGAAGAACGAGCCGGCATAGTCGAAGCAGCCAAGCGCATCCCGATCGTTTTCGCGTCCAATTTCTCGGTGGGTGTTAATACGCTCTTTTGGTTGACCCGTAAGGCGTCGCGTATCCTGCGGGGGTACGACGCGGAGATAATCGAGATGCACCACCGGCATAAATTGGATGCTCCAAGCGGTACAGCCCGTACTCTGGCGGAGATCGTGTGCGCGGAGTCCGGCATGGATTACAAAACTGACGTGGTACACGGCAGGGAAGGGATTATCGGAGAGCGTCCCCAACGCCAAATCGGTATGCATTCTTTACGTGGGGGAGATGTGGTGGGTGATCACTCGGTTATTTTCGCTACCGACGGCGAACGCGTGGAGCTTACCCACAGAGCATCCGGGCGTATGACCTTTGCGTCCGGTGCTGTCCGTGCAGCTCTTTGGCTGGCGGATAAACCGGCGGGTCTCTACAGTATGCAGGATGTGCTCGGTTTTACAGACTGATCCGCGTGTCCGTCGCCGTTCCGCTTTTGCTCTGGGTTCTAACAGCGGCGACCGCCTCGGTTTCTTAGAGCGAGCATGCGATTGTCTCGCTGCCCTCTTCGGTGACCTGCGGCTATCCCGAGTTTACGAAACGGAACCGGTGGGATGTCCCCCGGGCAGCCCGCCTTTCCTGAATGCCTGTGTCGAGGTATTGACGGATATGCCGCCGCTCGAGTTGTTGAGGCATGGGCTCGAGATAGAAAACCGGCTCGGGCGCGTGCGCAGCGGGGTTTACGGGGAACCGCGTACCTGCGATATCGATCTGCTTTACTCCGGCGAGTTGATGCTTTCATCGCCGGAACTCACACTCCCGCACCCTCGTATCCGCGAACGCCGTTTCGTGCTGCAACCCCTCTGCGATATCGACCCGGAACTTATTTTACCCGGTCAACGTGTTACCGTGCGCGAGTTGCTCGCTGCTCTGCCTCCTACCCCAGCTGTTACTCCTTTTGCTTTGTAATATCATGACTACCGATGAAAAAATTCAATATCTTACCGGGTGCCGTGGGGTGCGCCCTATCTCGCAGCTTACTGCTTACGACTACCCCACAGCGCGTTTACTGGATGAAGCCGGTATAGATATGCTGCTGGTGGGTGATTCGTTGGGCATGATGGTGCTGGGATTCCCGGATACCACGAGTGTTACCCTGCAGCACATGCTACACCATACCGCTGCTGTAGCTCGCGCTCACCCGAAGGCTTTGTTGGTGGCTGATATGCCTATTCATACCTACGATACCCCGCAACAGGCAACGGAAACCGCGCGTGCCCTGCGGAATGTCGGTGCGGAGGCTGTGAAGCTGGAGGGCGGTTGCGCCGTGGAGCGGCAGATAGCTGCTATCGTGCAGGACGGTATCCCTGTGCAGGCCCACATCGGGTTGCTCCCGCAACATATCAGGGAAGACGGCGGTTACCGTATGCGCGGGAAAACAGAGGAGGAAGCAACTGCGCTTTCCGCCGACCTTCAGGCAGTTATACGCGCCGGCGCTTTCTCCGTGGTCATCGAATGCACGCGTCCGAGTGTCGCCGCAGCTCTTACCGCACAATCTTCTGTTTTTACGATCGGTATCGGTTCAGGACACGGTACCTGCGACGGTGAAGTTCAGGTCTTCCACGACCTCGTACACTATTTCCCTTGGTTCACTCCACGCTTCGCCTCGCCACACGCCGATGTAGCCGGATGTATCGCCGATGCAGCAAAAAAATGGCAAAAAACATTAACCATAAACTGAACCGCTGCTCCTGCCGCCCCGCCCCGATGCCCGCCGCGCCTTCCCCCCTGCCGCATTTTTGATTTTTGATTTTAGATTTTTGATTGAGAATAGTGGCGCTTCCGTTGCGCGTCCCCCCGCGGAAACGAGCCCACCACCACATGCGCTGCTTCCCGG
>CAZJIH010000116.1:0-5952 GCA_964545935.1 uncultured Akkermansia sp.
ATTTTTGATTTTTGATTTTTGATTTTTGATTTTTGATTTTTGATTTTTGATTGAAATTCTAGGCGCTGCCGTGGCGCAGGGTTCTTTTACGCTGCAAAGCCGTGAAGCAACACATGCGGTACGCCACAGCTTTGCTTCGTAACTAACTTTATGTTCCAATACGCGCAATGGAGCGCGCTAATTTTTTCAATCGTCAATCGTAAATCTAAGATCGTAAATGGGGAAGGGAGGCAGGCATTGCGGAGGGACTGCGGTTCAGCCCGCCCCAAACGCATGCGGTACTCCCCGGTTCAGCGGCGGGTAGCGGCTGGAGTGGTAAGAAAGACTTTTGAGTTTTTGATTTTTGATTGAGGAATAATGCGCGCTCCGTTGCGCGTCCTTCCGCGGAACGAAATCAGAAAAGTTGGGGGTAGGACTTGAGGGCGAGCGCGTGAGAGAGCGTTCGGATAGTTGCGCTGTCCTCTGCCTGCAAAGCTTGTTGAGCCATTGCGCGGCATTCGCTGTAGTTGAGGTGGCGGATAGCCACGCGAACCAGCGGCAATAAATGGGTGCCGACGGAAAATTCCGTAGCGCCCAGACCGACAAGTAGAGGGACGAGACTGATATCACCGCCCATTTCACCGCAAATGGTCGTAGGTATTCCCGCGTCTATCGTACGGGCCATCATGCGAATAACACCCGGGTGCGTTACACGGAACATGGGAGCGACCCGATAATTGACACGATCCACGGCAATCGTGTACTGAGTGAGGTCGTTGGTACCTATAGAAAAGAAGTCAACATATTTAGCGAGGACATCGGCAATCATAGCGGCACCGGGTACCTCTATCATGATACCTACACGCATCTTTTCATCAAATACCTGCCCCTCCGCACGCAATTCCTCGCGACATTCCCGGAGTAAGTCCGTAACATAGCGTACTTCGGTAACACCGGATACCATCGGAAACATGATACCCGCCCGACCGTGCGCCGAAGCCCGTAGAACGGCACGCAACTGTTGTTTGAAAATAGCCGGACGACTGAGTGACACACGTATACCTCGCCATCCAAGCGCAGGATTATCCTCCTTTTCTGCAAATGCCTCAAAGGGTAATTTATCCCCACCGGCATCCAACGTCCGAAATATCACTTCGTGAGGCGCGCATGCTTCTACTAAGCGCTTATAATGTTCATATTGCGCATCTTCATCGGGCATCTGCTGTCCATCAGTTCCCAATAAAAAAAATTCAGTACGATAAAGCCCGATTCCCTCCGCTCCGGATTCCGAAATAGAACGAAATTCATGCACAAATTCTACATTAGCGGCAAGCCTTATATGCCGTCCGTCTCGGGTATCCGTCGGCAAATCTCGCATCCGCATTATCTCATGATACGCTTTTTCGCGTTCCGCTCGCAGGCTATTGTACCTCTCACAAGTCTCGGTAGAGGGATTAAGTATGAGTACCCCGTTGTAACCATCTAAAATAGCTGTACTTCCGGAACGTGTCTTCATCACGAGATCGGGTACGGCTACCACAGCAGGCAACCCTAAAGAGCGTGCCAGAATAGCTGTGTGCGACATGGTGGAACCGGTCTCAGTCACAAAGCCGAGTACACAATTTTTATCTAAATCCGCGGTATCGCTAGGGGTAAGTTCGTAAGCCGCTAGGATGTAATTATCCCGTGCATCAACCGGAGGACGGGTCGGCGATTGATTCGGTCTGAGATTCTTCAGCACCCTCTGCAATACATCGCGTATATCCGAAACACGAGAGCGTAAATAGGCATCGTCCACTTTGCGCATCACTTCCATAAAATTCTGTACTACAGCATAATACACAGAATCTATATTTTGCATGCGTGCCGCAAGTTCCTTTTCAAGCTTGTCGAGTATGATGGGGTCTCGCAAAAAAAGGATGTGCGCGTCAAAAATAGCGGCTTCAGTCGCGCCGGATATGTGCTCTACACGGTCTTTAAGCGTATGTAACTCAATCTCTGTGCGGGTAAGAGCCTGTTCAAAACGTTCCCTCTCCCCAGGTATGTCCCCCGCTTCTATAGTCCACATAGGCGGCGCCGCGCAATCCCGCGCTTCTACACGAAGCGTCCCCATTGCTATGCCGGGAGATACCGGTAAACCGGTCAAGCATTGTTCTGCGCTCTCATCCATGTCCGAACGGGAGTATAGTGAGGAATATCGGTCAATTTTCTCCGAATTTATCCGCCACTAACTCCAATAAAGCTGCCATCGCTTCCTTTTCATCCTCCCCATCAGTTGTCACAATTATTTCTGCCCCACAGCCTACTGCCAACATCATGAGTCCCATGATGCTCTTGCCATCTACTCTCTCCCCATCTTTCTCAACTGTCACATCTGCCTTAAATCGCCCCGCCACTCGGACGAACTGCGCGGCGGGTCGTGCATGGATGCCAAGCTTATTCAGTATGGTAATTTTATTTGTGATCATGGCGACTTAATTCTGAAACGCTCTTCTCTGCGCCTATTATACATCAAAATTTGTTCTTTTCCAGCTTTTTTTTCCGTCATCCCCTCAATTTTCCACATATCCCTTCCAAAAAAATATGCGGGATATCGCATATCATTCTTGCCCGAACAGCATGTCACGTGTACAATGAAGTTGTCACATTCAACACGCAATGATGAAAAAAAATGTTTTAATTATATCATCGAGTGCCCGTAAAGGCGGTAATTCGGACAGTTTGTGCGATGCGTATGCCGAAGGAGCTAAATCTGCGGGACACGACGTGGAAAAAGTCAGACTTTCCACGTTGCATATCGAGCCTTGTTTAGGGTGTTACGCATGCGAAAAATCCGGACAATGCGCACAGCACGATGACATGGCTGTCCTTTTACCTAAACTGAAAGCGGCGGATGTTATTGTACTGGCAAGTCCGGTGTATTTTTATACGCTCTGCGGACGTATGAAAAACTTCATAGATCGCACCCTACCACTCTACCCATACCAAGGTTTTGCCGGGAAAAAATGGCAACTCATTATTTCCGCAGCGGAAGATAATCGCGACAGTATGCAGCATGCCGTGGGTGATTTCATGGGTTTCATGGACTGCATGGAAGAACCGAGTATCCCGGAACCTATCTATGGTATAGGTGTGTGGCATGTCGGCGATATCCGTAACAAACCGGATGTGCTGGAACTCGCGCGCCGCGCCGGTGCCAGTTGCTGAACACGCCCTACCTTATGCTCTCACTTTTCCCCGGCAGCTTGCACGGGGCACGGTAGTTGTATGCTACGTTGTTTGCCTTTTGTAAATGTATTTTTGGATTAAATAAAAAAAATTTCAACAAATCGGCAACGAAGTGTGTCTCTACTATAACGGGATTTACGTTGCGATGCGAAGGAGAGAGCGCATCGCATACCCACAAGGGAAGCCCGAGTTTCATAGGTAGTAAGTTGGAGCACCCGCAGGAGTTACACCCTGCGGGTGTTTTTTCTTCCTGCAATCCTACTACAAGGAGCTCAAGTACGAAGGACGAAGTCAATCAGCCAAGCGTAACAGAGTCGCGCATAGACTAAGTTGTGTTGCATCACATGTGGGACTTCTCGGCTCTGCATCGTAACTATCTCTAAAGCTTTGCGTCACGGAGGCACCATCATTTTTTCAAGCAGGAAATCCTAAAAGGTCATATCCCGTCCCAAGGAAATTCCTGATAATCGCTGTAATGCCTCATCTGTGCGGTTTACTCGCATTTCTCGCACCACAGGAGCATCAACCTTCTGGAAGCCTTGCTTCACTCTCCATGCGTTTTTTTGCTTCGGTACCCACGTAACTACGTCGTGCCTAACTTTTTGACTTCGTACATCCTTCTTCGTACTTAACCTACTCGTCACCTTCGTGCCGCAGAATCGTCTCTCACCACTGAGCCTTTATTTCTGGGGACGTGTCCGTCAAAAGTGGGTACATCGGATTTATTGTACGAATCATGGCTAAATCTTGAGGAGATACCCGCCGTTATCGGATCACACCAGCTCCTTTTTCTGCGTAAAACAGGTTTTGTGCACTGATATTTCTCCTTCCCGATTATCCATACGAGTATATAAATAATTTTTGAGACTTCCCAATCCTCAATCAAATACAAGAAGAGCGGCGAGGGAGGGATGCCTGAGGGAAGCCCCAAGTTCACTCTCCCCCGCCGCCTGCTTTATCGGATATGAACCATCATGTCCAAATCATGGATGATGGTGCGGACCATGCGGTCCGTACGGTCCCGGATGATGCGGTCCGGGGTGGTGCGGTCCATGCGGCCCCGGAAAACCCGGTCCCGGGTGATGCGGTCCCGGATGATGTGGCCCCGGATGGTGTGGTCCATGCGGCCCCGGAGGAGGCGGTGGACCAAACGGACCAGGTCCGTAGGCTAATGCCAACGGAGCGCACATGAGCGCTATTGCAATGAATGTCTTCATCATTGTAATCTCCCTAGGTTCAAGGAAGGGTTTCTCTCTGCCTACACCATGTAGACAACTCACACGTACATGACTTCCCATGTCGATCTCCTCTTGCTTGTATTCTGCCATATTTTCTCGTCCACGTAAAGTCATATCGTCGCTTCTTTCACCGATTGAGAGAGATAGCTTCCCGATGCATCAATCCAAACACCTGAAGCTACCCCACTTTCTCAACCGTTCATCATTAAACTATAACTACCGTCAACTCTCTCCGTAATCAACTTTGTCTCTGAACTAGGGCGCTACGTTGACTGAAGGTGTATTTGCATTCGGCGTCACTTGAAGACCTCCCGGCGCTACTCCCGAGGACGGTCTGCTGGCATTCGGTGTCACTTGAACGCTGCCCGGGGCTACTCCCGAGGACGGTCTGTTTGCATTCGGCGTCACCTGAACACTGCCCGGCGCCACCCCTGAGGACGGTCTATTCGCATTCGGCGTCACCTGAACACTGCCCGGTGCCACCCCTGAGGACGGTCTACTGGCATTCGGCGTCACCTGAACACTACCCGGCGCCACCCCTGAGGACGGTCTATTCGCATTCGGCGTCACCTGAACACCGCCCGGCGCCACTCCCGAGGATGGTTTATTCGCATTCGGTGTCACCTGTACCCCGCGCGGTGCTACCCCAGCAGAAGGTCTATTCGCATTCGGTGTCACCTGTACCCCACGCGGCGCTACTCCCGCCGCTGGTCTGTTCGCATTCGGTGTCACCTGTACCCCGCGCGGTGCTACCCCAGCAGAAGGTCTATTCGCATTCGGTGTCACCTGTACCCCACGCGGTGCCACTCCCGCCGCTGGTCTGTTCGCATTCGGCGTCACCTGCACTCCTCGCGGTGCTACTCCAGCAGAAGGTCTATTCGCATTCGGTGTCACCTGTACCCCACGCGGGGCAGTCGGTACGGTTGCACCTCTGCTGTGAACCGGACGTCCCCCGGGCATGGGTCGATTCACGGCACCGGGTGTAGGACGTCCCGGCATCGGACGATGCATGGCACCAGGAACGGGACGTCCCGGCATTGGACGATGCATAGCACCGGGAACAGGACGCCCCGGCATTGGACGATGCATAGCACCGGGAACAGGACGCCCCGGCATTGGACGTGCACCCCTCTGTGGCACCGGACGTACCGGATGCGCGCCACGGGGACCTCCATGTCCCGGACGATGAAACCCGGGTACCTGCGCCATCACAAGAGGCGCACACAACATTGCAAGCGCAATTAATTCCTTTTTCATAGTATAAAATATTGAATGTTAAACGTTTATTTCTTCTTCTTGTATGCACTCGGCGGATTGCCGTAGTTGACACACCTTGTATCCGTACATTTAGAAATCATCATATCCCCCCAACAGGCAGGACATACAGACGTTCCCGCTCGATGTCCTTTGGGGACTCGACTTCGTCTCAGTAGTCGGTTTACCGGCATTCTCCATACAAAAAGCCAGATGTAGGATACATGAGTTTACATAGCCATGCCGTCCGGCA
>CAZJIH010000117.1:0-5943 GCA_964545935.1 uncultured Akkermansia sp.
CTCCCCCGTGAACGTACCCTCCTGATGCCCTGCGCCGCGTCACGCGACTCCTATCGTCGCCTGCTCCCATCTGTCGCCGCCGTGTGCATCTCCCACGGCGTGCGTCTCAGCCCGCGCATCCATATCGAACTCTGGGACTCCCGACCGGGCGTCTGACTCTTCCTCGCAGCGTAACAAAAACAGCGCGGAGGGGCTGTGGTTCAGCCCCTCCCTCTGCACACATTACAGCACGTACGAAAGTATCAGAAAGAGAATACGCCTTGTACGCCGAAGACACAGGCATCGCTTGTCGAGCGATAAGCCGGGTTACGGATATATTGGAAATTGGGGACAACTTTGAACCACTTATTAACGTTCAGGCAGTACAGGACTTCGAGTACGGATTCCCGGTTATGGCCGTTACCCTCATCGGAGAGATATGGTGCAGTACCTTTGAAAACGCCGTAGGAGATTCCGAAGTAATCATCTTCGCGAGACGGGAAGGGGTGGATATGAGCACCGAAGGACAATTCGGCGGCATTACCGAGGGATTGCTTTGCACCGAACCCGGAGCGTACGAAGAGAGTGATGAACTCCGCCGGGGTATACTCTACACTGCCGACTAATCCGGCGTTGCGGCGGTGGCGCACCGTACCCGAGTCGTCTTCAACATCAATCATCTGAAAAAACGGATTAAAACGGAGGGTACCTTTACCATCCGCGAAGTAGTGACCGAATTCGGCGACCGCGCAGTAACCATCGCTTTGACCGTTGAAGGGATCGTACCCCATAGCGACTCCGGTACGACTGACAGCTGCCATGATGTAATTTTTATGACCGAGCTCGACCTGAACGACTGCGCCCGCGTTGCTGTCAACCAGCGGTAAAATCGTTGAATTAACGAAACCGGAGTTAACGAAAGAAGAGAAAGTATCGTTAGCCACGCTGACCGCATCGAAATAATTGGTAAGATTGACCATACCGGCGATGATACAGGCACGCTTACCGGCAAAATAATGCATGAGAGCGAGTTCCGGGATAAAGAGATCGTGCGGGCCCATAACATCCGGATGCACGGAAGTCGTTGTACCGAAGCCTTCCGTGAAAGTAGCGGAGTTATTCGAAGTAGCCGAATGCTTATCGAGAGCCCAGGAACCGGAAACTTCGATACGCAACCAAGTACCGCCGTTGAGGTCATCTCGGATGAGACGTTGATTGAGTTGACCGTGGAGGAGGGCAAGGTTGTTATTGCCGTATGTATCTGTGGTAGCTCGGTGAGTACCACGGTAGCTATAAGCCAAATCCAGTCCCCATTGGGTACCGTATTTTGCGTTAGCCTTCACTTTGTAGGCGGGGTCACCTTCCTCCGGGGTAAACATATTGATACCGTCGAGGATATCACCTGCCTTCGGACTGTCATCAGCCCGCACTATTGCCGGTACAGCGATAAGACAGACCGACACTATCTTTATTGTGTTTATTATGTTCATGTGCATTTATGTTGTTCAAGAAGATTGAAATGAGGGAACGCGATATGAGCGAACCTGCGGGGATAAGTGTAAGGGACGGAGGTGGTTAGTGTTTAGGGTGTTCATGCTCAGGATGTTGAGAAGGAGACTTTGAGATACGGCAACCGCAGGAGCACCGGTGACACACGCCGCTACCCGGACAATTCCGGGAGCATTTTTTTCTTCGGCACGCGTAAAATGCCCAAGCGACCGCTAGGAAAAGGATAGTCCCTAAAATTAAATCGTTCATGGGAGTCGGGAAGGATTAAAGAGAAGGAGATGCGGGGCGGCGAAGTATCATAAAGAGCCAAGCGAGGAACACGGAGCAGGCTACGATTTGACCCGCGCCGAAAAGCCCCGAATATGCCCAAGTTCCGAATTGGAATACCATCAACGAGACGAGGTAAGCCCACACACACATGTAAGCGATAGCGAACCAAGTCCAGAGAGCACTGTTCATTTCACGGCGGATAGCACCGCAGGCAGCAAAACACGGAGCACAGAGGAGATTGAAGAGCATAAATGAGAGAGCGCTCAGAGGGGTAAAAGCACCTGCGTTTCGAATTTCCTCGGCAACCCCCGTTGTTTCCTCATCCTCCTCCACACCGAAGAAAAACTCCGTGACACGCGTGAGCCAATCCTTGTTTTCGGACGGAGTTTCCTCCTCCGGTTCAGCGGCGGCGGGTTCCGCGGGTACTGCGCTACGTACATCGGGGTCTATCTGCCACAGAGCCATAGACAAAGCGCTCAGGGCATTGCACTTAGGGAAGGCACTGCTATTGGGCAGGGCATCATCCTCATCCTCCGAGGCAGAATCATTCTCCGCTTGCTCCTTTTCGGGAGAGCTGTTGCGGTAGAGCACCCCGAAGGTACCGATAACCTCTTCCTTTGCCACTAAACCGGTTACCGTAGCGACAGCCGGACGCCAATCGCCCCAACCTAAAGGAGAAAAGATCGGAGCGAAACTATGCCCGACATCCGCGAGCATACTTTGCTCCACGGCGGCCGCATCCTCGCCGGTATTCAGATAACGCAGATCCCACGTATAATTTTTCATGAACCAGATCGTAGCGGAGGCGATGAAAATGATAGTACCGGCTTTATGAACGAAAGCCTTGCAACGTTCCATAGCCCGTAGATTAATATTGGTACCGCGAGGGGTATGGTAAGGGGGTAGCTCCATAACAAAAGGAGTGTAACCGCCTGCAAATAAAGGAGTTTTACGCAGGATTAGACCACCTGATATAACCGAGGCAATACCGGCGAAGTAAGCGAGGGTAGCCATAGCCGGGCTTTGACCGACGACTGCTCCGATGAGGGCGATGATGGGGAGTTTGGCACCGCAGGGAACGAATGTGGTGAGCATAACAGTCATGCGGCGGTCTTTTTCATTTTCGATAGTACGCGTAGCCATTATTCCCGGCACACCGCAACCCATAGAAACCAAGAGGGGAATAAAGGATTTCCCGGAGAGTCCGATGGCACGGAATATACGGTCCATCATGAAAGCGACACGCGCCATGTACCCGCAGTCCTCCAGCAGGGAAAGCAGGAGGAAAAGCACAGCCATTTGAGGTAGGAAACCGAGTACGGCTCCGACACCCGCTACGATACCATCCGCCACCAACGAGCGAAGCTGCGCGCTGCAATCCATACCGATGCGACCGAGCAGAGCTATACCCACACTCAGGGCGCTGAGCAGAATCAACCAAAGGATATATTCCGAACGCCCGGCGCGACCGTCCGGTGTGAAAGGACGCCAACCGATACCGCTTGGCACATTGCCGTATTGATTGACATGCGGGGTACCGCGGAAGGAGACACAGGCAAGCAAGAGGAAAGCATTAGCCACGTAAAGAAACCACATCACCCCCGTATGCAGCAAATGCGGCAGATGCGGGCACATATACTCGAGGAGGAAAGGAGCGATAGCCAAGTAAAGCCAAGAACCGTTGAGCCCGATATCATGCAGGCGCCGCAGAGTAACCGGGAAAATCAGGCAGACGGCGAGGACAGAACTGAAGAGGGTAAGACATTCCGCGCTTGCCGGGGATGTACCGATGAAACCCTCCAGCCACCCGCCTACCACCGGTCCGAAGAGCACATCGTTCGCCCAGTCAGTCCCCCAACTACCGACAGTACTGATGGCAAGGTAGTAGATAGTCCACATGACCGCCACGAAGACGGCAAGCCCCCATATTCGGTGAGTAAGCAAGCGGTCGATTCGCGCGGAGAAACCTGTGTCCTGAGTACTTTCGGCGTGGATGTCTCCGGTGATGGCGCATATACGGTCGTAGCGACCGGAAGCGATGATAGATGCGATGTCGTCGTCCGCCTCTTCTTCTAAGGAATGTCTCATTTCGGCGATAGAATGACGTTGTGAGGCATCCAGACCCTCCAGCGCGCGTTTATCCCCTTCCAGCATTTTCACACAGCGGAAACGGCTGCAGGAGTAAAGCTCGCTGAGCTTACGGAGTGCATGCTCTACGCTGCTCGCATAGGACAGGGGGGTAGGAACACCCGGCAAGGCACCGAGGAGTAAATCGGACAATTCACGCAGACCTTTTTGCTGCAAAGCACTGACTTTAAGCACAGGGCACCCGAGTTTCCGACTCAGCGCCTCGGCATCGATCACGCGACCTTTCTTCTCGGCTAGGTCGATCATGTTCAGCACGACGATGAGTGGGATACCCACTTCCATGATCTGGGACGTGAGGTACAGATTCCGCTCGATGTTTGTGGCATCCACCACATTCACCACTAAATCCGGTTTTTCATCCAGCAGAAAACGGCGCGTAACTACTTCCTCCGGAGAATACGGGGAGAGGGAATAAATACCCGGTAGGTCAAGAAGCTCAACTTCATCGTGCTCCTTCAGAGTACCTGTTTTTCTTTCAACCGTAACACCCGGCCAATTGCCGACATACTGGTTTGCCCCCGTCAATTCGTTAAAAAGCGAGGTCTTCCCGCTATTCGGATTACCTGCTAAAGCGATGCGTTTTTTCATGTTAAACGAGACTAACTTTAGGATTAAATAAAGGCACTGCTTTACACCACGTAGATACAGGCAGCTTCCGCCATACGGAGAGACAGCTCATACCCGCGTACGGTTACCTCGATCGGGTCGCCCAAGGGTGCTACTTTGCGCACGGTTACCGGAGCACCTTTCGTGAGCCCCATGTCTAATATTCGCTGTCGCAGAGCACCTTCCCCTCCTACTTTCTTTACCCGGCGGAGCTCCCCGATAGCTACATCTCGCAGTGTTACATCGTTCATCATGTTCATGAATTAAAAATAAAAGTTCCCGAACATATTAGTCTAAACTAACTCTTGTGTCAAGCTTTTTTTTCGAAAAAAAATTAAAAATTTACACAATTTTTTTCCCTACGCGCCGCATTGCGTCAAATAGCAAAGTCGCTTTACGGCAAAAAGGATTGGATTTTGAGGAAGTGAATACCCTTACGGTCAGCTGTGATAGAATCATTGCTCAACGACAGACAAACACATTACTACATTTTACCGAACGGAATGGCATTTTGTGCGTAGAATAGCGGGCATAAGCAGTTGTAAATGGGGTATAGTTATGATATTGGTGGTGATGGGAACGGTAACGGAAGGAGAAGAAGAGGATGTTATGGTGATGCATGCGGACGCGAAGTTGCGGCATATACTCATTTACAGGTTGAGCAGGTAGCGGGAGCAGGCGCGGAGCCCACACATTCGTTGTATGGAAACCTGAGCATTCCGGACCATGCGCCTGAAACATACGCATTACCGTGTAGAGGACGTACCCGCTTACATGTAAAATCCGCGATGCCGAGAAAAAGGCCATCGTCATTGCGCCTACACACGAATTTGCTGACAGACAACCCCTTCTGCGCTTCGAAAAGGTTTTCCCTCTACGAAACATCAGCCCGGAACGCATCGAAGAGATGTCGCCCGTCTGTGATGCAGATGCATATCTCCGTCTGAACAGCACCGTTTTGCCCATCCTGTACAAAATGAGGGATGAAGGTTTGTGCACGCTCATAGAACCCGTGAAAACACTCCGCCCCGGAGAGGTTTTCCGTACCGTGCGCGATGGTAAAATCCTGATGAACGATGATGATCACATGAACCCCGGCTTGTCCATACCGCTCGTACAAAAACTTCGTCCGGCACTACGAGAAGCACTGCAGCTCAGTCCTACCGCAATGCTCACATCCTTGCCGCGCAGTTGATATACGCTTAACATCGGAAGGAGAAAGGGCATCGGACGAACACCGGCGGCTCGGCGACTGTCCGCTGCTCATCGCTTCTTTTTTTTCTCTTGCATGAACGGGTAATCGGTGGTATAAGTCGGGTGACGTTATGAAAAAGCAGAATACGCAGGAAGAGCTTGCAGAAGCTATACGAGAGACAGCGAGTTTTGCGGTGATAGCACATAGTCGCCCGGATGGGGACGCGATAGGGAGCA
>CAZJIH010000118.1:0-5906 GCA_964545935.1 uncultured Akkermansia sp.
AAACCTGTCTTCCCTCAAGCATCTTTCCGAGTGCTCCGTGTGTGTACACCCGACCGACATAAGCATGACAAGGAAGCAGCTCATCAAGGGTTTGTATTGCATGACTCGAAGTATTACGTTATTTTTTACTCGTGTACTCATAACTTATCGTCAGACTCTTGTTTATTAATTCCATAATTCACAGATGCGACAAAACAGACGAGGTATTTACACGCAGAATCCGTGGGCTATACATCTTCGGGTAAGTGTACCCCTCGTACTTAGCTGCTTGCCCACGCGCCTCCTTACGTGCTTCATTTGCGCGTATTTTTTCACAAAGTTCATCCGACAACTTATCCTTCCTCCCGGCATCGGCAACCTTATACCGATCCGCAAAGTCCCTCACAGCCTGAAATGCTTTCGGCGGAGTCGTACAGCACGAAGTTTGCGACGCAAAAAACATGTCCCATTCCTACCATAAAAAAGCCCCTCTGTCAACAAAATTATGCTTGCCGGGTTAAGAAGGTCTTCAGAAGTACCCTTATGAATATTCTATGCCATTTCTGCGCTCTCCGCACTCACAATGCCGACTATACGGGTTACTTCCTGCCCTGACATTCATTTACACCACATTACTCCTTTCCTGTCTGTTACTTACAAGCTCTCCGGTACACATTTCTGTCCGAGTGATAAACCTAGCCCCGAATTTTGCCCGTTCGGTGCACTGACTTTTGTCCTAATGCGGGGGCAAAGAGGACTGCGGTTCAGCCTTGCTATGTGGGAACGGACATGGTATAATTCCACCCACATGAAGGAAATTGACGAATTACGGGCTCAAATTGATCACGTCGATGCGCAAATCGTCGCATTACTAAAAGAGCGTATGCATGTTGTACATCGCATAGGCGAAAAAAAAGCAAAATCAGGAGCCAAACTTTTCGTCCCGGAACGTGAAAGTATTCAACGTGCCAAATTAACCGAATTAAATGCCGGAGTTTTACCGGAGGAAGCTCTCTTAAGTATTTACCGTCAAATTATCAGTTGCGGATATTTATCGGAGGGAGGACTTCGCATCGGATACTTAGGCCCGGAGGGAACATGGAGTCACCAAGCGGCTTTAGCTCGTTTCGGTGATAGTGTTTCTTTATTTCCTTTTCCGAGTTTTTCGCATGTATTTGAAGCAGTTGAGCGCGGGGAAGTTGAATACGCGGTGGTACCTATCGAAAATAATACTGCCGGTTTTGTTACACAGACCATGGATTTACTTGTCGCCGGCTCCTCTGTGCGTATCTGTGCTCAATGTATGCAAAGTATTCAAAATTGTTTATTAGCGGCTATTCCGCGCGAAAATATACGAATTATATATTCTCATCCCCAGGTACTCGGACAATGCAGTCGGTGGTTACAGCAAAAACTTCCGCATGCAGAACAGATATCTACCGCTTCTACAGCCGCTGCCGCTCAAATGGCACGACAAGAAAGTTCAAACGGAGCCGCTGCTTTAGGTAGTCGTTTAGTTGCAAAACTTTATAATTTAGAAGTCCTAGATGCAAACATTCAGGACAATGCTTCGAACACGACGCGTTTTGCGGTTATCGGTAAACATTTTTCGCAACCATCACAAAAAGACCGTACAACCATTTGTTTCGGTGTTCCTCATGTACCGGGGTCTCTGGCTGATGTACTCCTGCTTTTCAAAAAATATGCTATCAATATTTATTGTATTGACTCCCGTCCGAGTCGCAATATCTCCTGGGAATATCTCTTTTATATCGATGTTGAGGGACACGAGCTTGTCCCACCGTTAAAAAATTGTTTAGAAGAATTAAAGCGAGCCGGTTCAATGTTAAAAGTACTTGGTTCTTACCCTGAATAAATTATGCCTTTTACACCGGAACATGCTTTCGATTTATTGAAGCACGCATACCATAGCGAGCGTATGCCTCATGCCCTCCTTCTTACCGGAGCAAAGGAATGTACTGACCGCCTTATCCTTCAACTCGCTGAATTCCTATGCGGTATTCACGCAGAATCTCCGGAAACTATTCTTCATCCCGGTTGCCGTGTCATCCGCCCGAATTCTAAAATCCGTACCATCACCATCGATAGTATCCGTAGTTCGGATGATTTCCTGCATACAGTCGTGCCGGCGGGAGTTACCAAATTAATTGCGGTATGTGAGGCAGACCGTTTAACTGAAGATTCCGGAAATGCATTTCTTAAAACTTTAGAGGAACCTCCGGAACAAACCCTCATTATCCTTGCTACGGAACTGGCTGATAGTCTGTTATCGACGATTCGTTCACGTTGTATTCGCATTGATCTGGCTTCCCCGGAACAAGGTGAACGCTTAAATGATGTTCAATCCCGTTTCTTACCTATCCTTCGTAAAGCTTTGGCTAACATCGGTTCGGATTTAGCCGCATTAGCTCTGCGCGCCGACTTTCAGGAATTTATGGAAAATGAACGCGCGGAAATTACGGAACGTCTTACCTCAGCTGTCAAGGCAGAAGCTAAACATTTTGCAGAAGTTACCGGAGTCAGTGATTGGGAAAGTAGACAAAAAGACGCGACTATCGCTATGATCGAAACGGAGTACCTGGCACGTCGTTCCCATATTCTCGAGTTGTTTACCCTTTGTCTCGGTCAGACGGTGCTGTTAGCTTCTCACGCAAAGGATGTTAAACCTTCGATACCGGAAATTCAATCCCTCGCAAACCGTGCCTCCGTGCCGAATTTAATCGCTCGTATGCGCTCAATCGAATATCTCCGTAAAGATTTAACATACAATGTCAACGAGGCACTCGCCCTCGATGCACGCCTCTCTCACATTATCGGTTCCCCTTTATCATGAATAGTATGACTGGTTTCGGGGCGGCTTCCGTCCCCTTCGGTAATGTTTCCCTCCGTGTCGAAGTAAGCGGTATCAATCGTAAACAACCGGAATATGTTATCAATCTGCCGCGTTCATGGACGGAACTGGAATCCTACGTGCGTGATTTTGTCGCTCGTCGCATCTCTCGCGGTCGTGTGTGTATTGTCGTTACCCTCGGTTCCGGAAACGGAAATTCCGCCGGAACACTCTGTATCAATCATGAGCGTTTAGATTCTCTCTGTGAACACCTTAAAGTTATATCATCAGCCTGTCACCGACCGGTAGAACTCGGTCTGGATGCCTTACTGCGCATAGGGGTGTTGTCGGATTCTGCGGAGGATATAATGCCCTTGCCCCGGGTATGGAGCGAGGCTCTTTCCCCGGCTCTCACCGAAGCTATGGATGCTTTTATGCAAATGCGCTCGCGCGAGGGCGAAACCCTTTGCCGAGACTTACTATCGCGTGTCGCTGAACTGTATCGCATGCGCGATGATATCCGGCGACTCGCGGCGGATGTCCCTCTCCGATATCGTGAATTGCTATTTAAGCGCTTAACGGAACAGGGTCTCTCCCCGGAAGAACCGGATGAGCGTCTCGTTAAAGAGCTGGCCCTCTATGCGGACAAGTGCGATATGTCCGAGGAATTGACACGTTTGTCGTCTCATCTTCAACAATTTGAAGCTATATGTCGTCAACCTCGGGCAGTCGGCCGTTCTCTCGATTTCTTATGCCAAGAAATTTTTCGTGAACTGAATACAGCCGCTTCAAAAGCTAATAACGCACCGCTCGCTCAAATCGTTGTTTCCGCTAAAACCGAATTAGAAAAAATACGTGAACAAGTCCAAAATGTCGAATAATTCCCTCGGTATCCTTCTTATTGTCTCCGGCCCGAGTGGTTCCGGCAAAACTACTCTCTGTCGCCGTGCAGCAGATGAAGGTCTCGCTTTCTATTCTGTCTCCTGTACCACGCGTCCGCCTCGCACGGGAGAAGTCGACGGTAGAGATTATCACTTTATATCTCAAACCGATTTCAATTTACATATCTCCGCCGGCGATTTCCTCGAATACGCCTCCGTCCACGACCATTCCTACGGTACCCTACAATCGGATGTCCTGCACCATCTGACCCAAGGTCATAACGTCGTCATGGATATCGATATTCAGGGAGCCGCATCCGTCCGCTCCTGTCCGAATCCCCTCATTCAAAGCGCTTACCGAGATGTCTTTATTTATCTACCGCTTCCGGAAATAGAGGCGCGTCTCCGTAACCGCCGCACAGATTCCGAATCATCTATCCGCCTCCGCCTTCATAACGCTGTTCTCGAAAACTCCCACCGCAGTGAATATCAATTTACCATAACTTCCCGATCTCGTACCCACGACTACCTCCTCTTCAAAAAATTACTTCAAAAAGATATAACCCCTTAACTTTTCAATCTAAAATTGGCATGATATGTTTACGTCCGTTGTGGCAATACTGAATTGTAGAAGTTTCGCGGTGTCGGATGCACCACCTAGCTACGCCGTGTTTGGGAAGGCGACACGCGACGTAGTACACAAATATGGTCGATAACAAACTATTAGCTGATATTAGGATGGGTGGAATATATCATGGGTACAGTTTGACGGCTTCGCAACGGTATAAACAAATTTTATTACGGGAGGCTAAATCTTTTGAGTGGAAGAAGTTTGCGGATGGTATAAGATTGCGTATGTATTTTTTTACGCCGCCGGGGCATGATGCGTCGGCAAATAGCCCCTGTGTCCTATTTTTTAGTGGTGGGATGTGGGTGCAGGAGAATCCGGAAGACTTTGCTGCATGGGCGTATCATTTAGCGCATTGTGGAGTCGTTTGTATGATACCGGAGTATAGAACCTATGCAGCGTACAATGTTACAGCTGAAGGAATAATAAAAGAGGGGACAGAAGCGTGGCGGTGGGTGTATGAGAATGCGAGGGGGTTGGGGATAGATGCAGAGCGAATATCGGTGGCGGGTGCGGACGCGGGAGGGTTGATGGCATTGAATGCGGCAATGCAACCGTTTGTTGTTAAGCGGAGATGGTGGCAATTCGGGAAAGAAGATGTATTACCTTTGATGCCGGCGGCAGTGGTGATATTTCGCGGGATAGTGGATCCGGAAGCGGCTGAAGCTCATAGTTTGCGTGTAGTACCGGAATGTAAGGAACCGGAACGCATAAATCCATGTGCCTTGATACGTAAAAAGTTACCACCTTTATTCTGTGTACATGGGATGCAAGACCCATTGCTGGATTATGAGATGCGGGAGTGGTTTTGTCGGGAGTGGAAACGAGCCGGGAATGATGCAGAGTTCCTGTTGTGTCCGCATGGTGATCACACAATAACTCATTTTGAAGTAAATCCTGAAACCTTCGAGCAAATAGTGTTGTCGTGGGAGGAATTTATGATAGGACACGGAATATGGCCGGAGGAGTGCAGAGAAGTTTCAGTCCTTTAATTTTCACGTAACGGCTGTAGCGGTCTGCGTTAATCAACATTTTTCTCTTGCATAGATGTGAGGGGTATGCTATTATACCGCTCGGATAAAGATGATCAGAAATAAAAGACAACCTAAACGGGGAGGCGCACGTCGGGGGTTGATTTCTCTCGCTGTGTGCGCATCGGTGGCTCTCGGTATAGTCATCATCGGGTGGATGTATGACCGGGGTAGGGATACAGCGAGTGATAAGCAGCGCACGGTGCGCCATGTGCGGAAGACAGGGCATAGGGCAAACAAAGGGAAAGGTTCCGAGCAAGCGGTAACGGTTGAGAATCCGGCAAAGGGTACACGTGAGGATGCAGATACTCCCCCGGTGGCAACGGAGACAGATGAAACACCTGAACCGACGAGCGAAACCGTCGGGGAGGACACACCGGCGACGGCAGCGGAAGAACCGCCGGAACCCGAAGCACCGGAAGAACCGCCGCCGGCACAGGAATACAATCGAAAGCGAGCCGCGAAAGTTCACCCGGCTCATTGCTCCAATGCCGTCTTTTCACTCACCGAAGCCGCCGCAGCCGGGCGTGAAAAAC
>CAZJIH010000119.1:0-5903 GCA_964545935.1 uncultured Akkermansia sp.
GTACCACATATAGACGATGGGTTAAAACCGGTACAGAGGCGCATATTGCACTCGATGGAACGCATGGACGATGGACGCTTCAATAAGGTAGCCAACATCGTGGGGGACACCATGAAATACCATCCGCACGGCGACGCATCGATAGGTAGCGCCTTGGTGACGCTCGGACAGAAGAATTTACTGATTGAAACTCAGGGGAATTGGGGGAATATATTGACCGGGGATGCAGCGGCCGCGCCGCGATACATCGAAGCACGTCTCTCCGCTTTTGCCAAAGAGGTCGTGTACAGTCCGAAAGTAACTCAATGGAAACTCAGTTACGACGGACGCAACAAGGAACCGGTTGCCTTACCCGTAAAATTTCCCTTATTATTGGCACAGGGGGCACTCGGTATAGCCGTGGGGATGAACTGCCTCATTTTACCTCATAACTTCAACGAAATCATAGACGCTGCCATTCATTTTTTACGGGATGAACCCTTTGAACTCTACCCGGACTTTCCGACGGGCGGGCTCCTCGATATCACCGGTTACAACGACGGAACAGGCAACAGCCGATTACGATGCAGAGCGCGACTGAATACCGCAACTAAGCGACTTATACGCATCACTGAAATACCGTACGGAACAACGACTGAATCGCTCATACAAAGCATAGAAACAGCGTTGGAGAAAGGGAAAATTAAATTGGCTAAGATAGAAGATAATACGGCGGCGCAAGCAGACATCTTGTTGCATCTTCCGAGCGGGGTTGACGCGGAAAAAACCTGTAATGCACTCTACGCCTTTACCGATTGCCAAGTAAGTATCTCACCGAAAGCCGTTGTCATCCGTGATCGTAAACCGGTCTTTTTGGGAATCAGTGATATCCTGAAAGCCAACGTAGACCACACACGCGAAATTTTGCGTAGCGAACTGGAGGTGCGACTGACTGAATTGCAGGAAGCTTGGATGCAGACAAGTCTGGAAAAATTATTCATTGAAAAACGTATCTACAAAGTACTTGAAAAGAGTGATAGTTGGGAAGAAAGTCTTTCCCAAATATCCCAAAAACTCGCCCCGTACGTGAAAAATTTTGTCCGCGAGGTAACGCAGGATGACATCATACGACTTACGGAAATCCGCATAAAAAAGATTGCTAAATACGAAATACACGCGGCTGAGGAGCATATACGAGACATAGAAACGCAGATAGAGCAAACGCGTAAAGACCTTGCCCAATTAACGGATTACACCATCCGCTGGTACGAGAATTTAAGAAAGAAATACGGAACCGGGCATGAAAGGCGTACCGAAATCACCACCTTCGACACATTGACCCGGGCGGAGGCGGCTGTCGAAAACGAGATACTCTACTACGATGAAGAGGGATTCGCCGGGTACGGAGTTAAAAAGGGAGCGCCTATTGAAAAATGTTCGACAATGAGCGATATCCTCACCGTAGATTCACAGGGAGTGGTCATGGTGCGCCGCGTACAGGATAAATTTTACGTCGGGAAAAAGTTGTTGGATATACGTGTGTTACGTCCTGAGCAGGATTGGGTATTCAACATGATATACCGCGATGGTAAGGACGGTGCCTGCTATGCCAAACGCTTTCATTTAGGCGGATTTACTCGTGACAAGGAATATCCGCTTACTCAGGGAACTAAGGGAAGTCGCGTCTTCTTTTTTACGGTGCACGCGACCGAGGAAGAAAGTGCGGCTATGCGCGTGAACGTATACCTGAAAAATCAATTCAAACGCCTACGACGTCCCATTCCCTTCGACTTCGGGAATCTACGTATAAAAAATCGCAATGTGCGCGGTAACATTGTCACCAAACATTCTGTGGAACGGGTTGCCCGCATGATGCCGGAACCGAATCCGCCCGCTCCGCCGGATACTTCATTAACTATGCCGGTTATCCCTTCCATGCAACCGGTAACCTCACAGGAGCCTCACCTGTCCCCTATCCCGGCGGAACCACCATTGAATCCTACGGATCAACCGATACCTGAGCAGGGAAAACAAATGACACTGGATTTAACCGACGATGCAGGATGAACAGACACAGGCACCGCTTTCCGAGCTCTCCGGCGATAGTTTAGAGTTGAGGGTGTTATCGGGGGTATCGAAAGTTCTTGTGGGACAGCGCGAGGTAGGCGGGCTGCTGGAGCAGATATTGCGGATACTCCGGGAAAAACTGATGTTCTCGCAGGGAGCTCTTTGTCTGTTACAAGGAGACGAGCTGGTGATAGAAGCCTCCTACGGTTTATCGAACGCAGAAAAAGCACGGGGTACATATCGCCTCGGTGAGGGAGTAACCGGACAGGTAGGTCTAACGGGAGATGCAGCAGTCCTGCGCGATACAGCAAGATGCTCGGCTTTTTTGAATCGAACCGGGGCTATTCCCGGCGGAATGAGCGAGTCCTTCCTCTGTGTAGCCATCAAACACGGCGGCGCAATTATCGGTACCCTCTCCCTCTCGTTCCCTATACTTCCACAGGGTACCCTAGATAAATTACTGCGTTTACTGGAGATTGTAGCTAATATTTTAGCGGATGCTGTAGCGAGTGTACGTGAGCAGATGACCGAGAGGCTGATGCAGGAACGTGAAACAGAGCGTATGCGCATTGAACTCGGTGAAAGTGCCGGATTCGCTAATATCGTGGGACATTCATCGGCGATGCGGGCTGTTTACTTGGAGATGGCAAAGGTGGCCGATTCATCGGCAACAGTGTTGTTATTGGGAGAATCCGGTACGGGTAAAGAGCTCTTGGCTCAGGCGATTCACTACGCATCGGACAGGAAAGACGGCCCGTTTGTACCCGTAAATTGCGCAGCTTTACCGGAAGGGTTGATAGAATCGGAACTCTTCGGGCATGAAAAAGGAGCTTTTACCGGTGCTATCAAACAACGTATAGGACGCTTCGAAGAAGCATCTTCCGGTACCCTCTTTTTAGATGAGATCGGTGATTTACCGGTACAAACTCAAGTGAAACTACTGCGTGTTTTGCAGGAAAGAGTTTTTGAGCGTGTCGGTTCTCAACATGCTATACGTACGCAGGCACGTATCATCGCCGCAACATCGCGTAATTTGGAGCGTATGATGAGTGAGGGACTCTTCCGCGAGGATTTATACTACCGACTCGCGGTGTTGCCCATCGTGGTACCGCCCCTACGTTCCCGCAAGGTTGATATCGTTTCTTTGGCTGATTTTTTTCTGGCTAAATACAATAAGTTACACCACAAAAATGTACGGCGTCTTTCGACACCGGCTATCGATATGTTGATGAGTTACCACTGGCCGGGGAATGTGCGTGAACTCGAAAATATGATTGAACGCGTCGTCATTATGTCCACAAGCAGTGTTATCAACGCTATCGATTTGCCGGCTTCCCTGCAAACAGCAGCCGCTACAGGCACGGAGGAATTGCTTCCCAACCGCAGCACGGCATCGAAGGAGGGTACCCCGATGGAAGCCTTAACCGCTTCCTTTGAAGCCGAACTTATAACAGATGCCCTCAAATACACGCACGGAAATATGTCAGCTGCCGCTCGCCGTCTGCATACCACCTTACGTAAACTGAATTACCGTGCGAAAAAATTGCGGATTGCACCGGAGCAATTCAGATAAAAACCGCTGAACTGCCGTTTTGCCCGTACTCCGACGCATTTTTTGATAGAGAAGCCCATTAATTGAGAAGTGATTTACGGCACGCGAATTATGCTTGGTGAGGGTGCACGAAGCGTGCGGTGTATAAGGAATTTTTGTAGAGAGTGTTTTTGTGTGATGTAGAAAGTCGCGGATAATTTACGTACGATAGAGTGTGGAGGTAATACCTTCATCGATCAAAATAGAAAGGAATCTGAGATTATGAAAATACCATACATTCCATTGATGATACTCGCCGGTGTTTCGGTCGTATGCAGTTCTTGCGTTTCTACACCGAGTTGTTCATCGTACGCTTTACCGGGTACGATTAGCCCGACTTCTGCGTGGACAAATGCGAGCTACGATGCAAATGGTTTCCCAATTTTCGGTTATTCGTACGGACGTCCCGTCTACGGTTATACACCGTCGGGGTCAGCCGTTACATCATTGGCGGCGCTGACTGCGCTTTGTTATGTCCCGCACTGGAAACCTGCTACATGGTATCGTGGTACGCACCGGTATCCACACGGAATACATCGCGTGCCGGCTCCGCCTAAATTCCCTAACGGGCATCGTCCCGGGGTGCGTCCTCCTATGCCTCACCAAGGTGGAATGCATCCCAATTTCGGACATCCCGGTGCGCCGGGACCTAATCATGGTGTATCAACCATGCCGGCACCGGTTGGAGCACGAGTTGCACCTGTTCCCGGTGTGGCTCCCCACGTAGCACCTGCGCCGGGTATGAGCGGAGTAAGACCGGTTGCACCCGCAGGCGGAACTCGTAACTTTTCGACTATGCCTGCACCTGCCGGGTCGCGTGTTGCACCGGTACCGGGAGCAACGCCCCACGTTGCACCTGCGCCGGGTGTAGGTGGAGTGAAACCGGTTGCACCTGCAGGCGGAACTCGTAATTTCTCGACTATGCCTGCACCTGCCGGGTCGCGTGTTGCACCGGTACCGGGAGCAACACCCCACGTCGCACCTCACGGCAATGCCGGTGGTGTATCGACCATGCCCGGTCCTGCCTCGGTTCCCGTTATTCGGCAGTAGACATTAACCTCATAGGGATATTATTCAGTATGCACCGCACCTTGTTCGCCGAGCAGGGTGCGGTGGCTTGCCGTTTTCCCTCCGTACATCGCCGTAATGCTATTTCCCATGCGTGTTACAGACGCTTTAACTTCACGGGTACATGGATTTAGTTCCCGCGCGTCTTCCTGCCTCAAAGTCATCGCCCACCACTAAGCCTTTAATTTTCTTGGGACGGATGTGTCGTGGGACGCAGGCGGGGTACGGGGTTCAATAGTTCATGCCCCTCGCGCTGTACAAATGCTTTCGTAAGCGAGGTTGACCTGCTGAAACTTTTTCTTAGCACTCTGAATGTATGCCGCGGAGAGACCTGCCCCTTCAGCCAAATCCGGGTGACATTCCTTCGCTTTGCGTCGGTATGCAGACCTAACCTGAGCGTCCGTAGCGGACGGATTTACCCCGAGCAATTCGTAGCACTGATCGAGTGTGAGCTCATCATTGCCGGAACTACCCGGACTTTGCGCTTGGTACCCGGAAAGGAACTCTCGCACATATTCTGTTTCACCGAGGGCTCGTCCGGCTTCTTCCAGCATGTGTCTCTCCTCCGCGTGTACCTCACGATCCGCCACCATCAGCGCACCGAATAATTGTACGATGGCACGGCGAATATCTCGTGTAGCTTGCCTCGCTCTCAATTCCGCCGCTAAGAGACGTACCAAGTCCCCGAAGGAAGCGGTTGAATCGCGACCCGCGTTAAATTCCACCCGCATTTCGCGACGGATTGCGGCATCCAGTTCCCATTCATGCATCACACTCCGTACAAAAGCCGCTTCCTCCTCGCTTACGCGTCCGTCAGCCTTAGCAAGTTTCCCTAGACATTGAAAAATCAGTCGCATTGCGCGATCAGAAAACGATGTTTGGTATTCCTCCGCATCCCCTCTTTCTTCGGATTCTATCTTCCGTCTGCCTTTCTTTTCCTCTTCGTCGCCGCCGATGTTAATCAGGATAATCGCACCAAGTATAGCCCCTATCGGTCCGGCTATCATATTGCCGATAAAGGCACCTATCACTCCCTTTACAAAATTATTCATGATCAGTCCTCCGTTTTATCTCCACGCCACCAAGAACGTAAAGCCCCCCATGGGGTATGACTCGTATGACTTACCCCTGTACCGGGTATACCGAATGTTCGCCGTACCCCCTTTTTCCCAACGGTAACCCGCGCTCCGCGTACCCC
>CAZJIH010000120.1:0-5764 GCA_964545935.1 uncultured Akkermansia sp.
ACATCCGCTGTCCAGTTGATGTCACTTTGAGCGGTAAAATTCTGCAAAGGTATGAGTTTGAAGACGCGCGAGGTTACATTCATAGTCCCTTTCCCGCAGTATAACAGGAATTTGAAAAAGGAAGTCTGCGTGTAGGTATAGCAGTTCAGTTGTTCCGTTTTCGTGCTGAAGGGGCCTATCTCCAAAAAAGTTTCCGTACAAATTTCTTTCGGTTCGGCCAATATCGGCTCAGGAGGATTTATCGCGTCTGTCGAGTAGCATTTGGAAAAGAATATCTTGTATAAATCGACGTGTGCGTGGTTACGTTTAATAATCCGGGGCGAAACATATCCTTGCATGCGCCGTGCCCCGCCTTTGATACCCTTGACCCCGTATACCTTCACCGAACCTTCGAAGGGTGCCTCGGATAAATCGGACTCGGGGTATCTATCGGGATCATTGAATAGGTAAGTAGCTATCCCGTACGGTTGGTGTCCGGATACAATGTCCGCAAAACTTTTCCCCAACACAGAAGTTTTCTCTAGGAGAGAGATGATTCTGTGATCCCTTACGATATAGTCAAAGAAATCATTCCGTAAAAAATTCTTCGTTTCCACCACTTCACCGGTTTTTGTATGATACCTTATCTCCGGTTGCCCATGGTATTCCGCGTCCCACAGGAAATAACACACCCCGCCGTCAATGTGTAACCCGTTGAAAATGATTGATTCATCCTCAAAGTCTATGAGTGATCTCAGAGATGTATCCTCACACATCTCCTGCCGAAACTTCTGCAAACCACGTCCCCCGACCATCCACTTAGACGGCATGATCAACGATATGAGCCTCGGCTCCGGCAATTTGGCAAGTGCGACAAAGTGATTGTACACCGGCACGGCACTATCCCCCACACCGCTACTGCCGTCCGTAACTTGGTAAGGGGGATTGCCTATGATTGCACCGATGTTCATTCGCCTATCCTTGTATCTGAAATTCGTACCGTTTCCTTCACGTTATGTCCTTTACTGCCGCGCTATGGTGGGGAACCTACCCGAAAACAAATACGGATGTCGGGTTCACGCGTTGCCGGAACGCAAAACCTGTACTACGTCCTGTCCTTACGGTGGAGAAGGGAGACAAACGGGATAACCTTCTCCCCGTCCTTCCAGTCACGTATAACACAGGTGATGCCATTGTGGTCAAAATAACTATTTTTCGCACATCCGGGACACGGTATTTTCTTAACCTCCTCCTTGCCGAAAAGATCGCGCGTACGAACTTCTTCTTCATGACAGGTATCGGGTATAACAAACTTGAGTCCGTCCATCTGCCAGATATTCCACGAGATAATTTCCGCTATACGTTGCAACATCTCGTGGGACGGTGCGGCATCCTCGCCCCATCGTTTCCGAAAATATTCGATGAAAGAAAAGATGAGATTTTTGCGTGCTAGGAAGAGGTTATCCCCCTGCCACTCATAACCGTAGGTGTTGCAATAAGCATGCTGCGCCCAAGTAAACCAATCCTCCGGATTGTCAGTATTTTCTCCTACTACACGTAATTTACGGTCGAGCAAGCCGATACGATTTTCTACGGGGATAGCTGTTCCCGTTACGGCATCGTACCGACTTACCAAATACGGTGCCTCTCCGCAGGTAATTTCCAAGCGTGTTTCTTTCACATAATCCTGCCAGGTTTTACCCGGTACATTCGGGAAGGGTATGCGACGTTCCGAGGTTTCCCACCCCTTTTTCGTCTCACGATTAAATATATCTTTTCCCCCGAACCATACTTCATCTACGAGATTTGCCTGTACATTGCATACCCACGCCGGGGTAAATACTTCACCTTTATCCCGACTCCGCCGTGTGCGTTCCTTCACATTTTTTTTCACTCGCGGTTGTATCAGAAACCCCTTTTCCGGGGGAATCTCATCGTGGAACCCGTACCCTTCCCCACGCTCAGCATAGTGCTCCGTTGCCCAAATGATACGACGCCCGGAGCTGCGATCCGTCAACAAAATCTCCGTTAACTGCCGGTCGAGTACCTGCGATTCATCATCACAGACTCCCACTCCCCCGGTGTTGTCCGCATCTTTCTGTCTTTCTTCCGTCCCCATCGCCACGCATCTTACCACACACTTCCCTAAAATTCCAGCACAAAATTCCTAAAAACCCCGGCGATGTCCCTACGGCAGGAAGACGAGAAGTAGAGCAAGTACGAAGCCAAACAGCTAGGCACAACAAGAGTACGCAGACCGCAACGCGAAATGCGGAACACGGAAGCCGCACGAAGAGTAAATTGAGACCTCTGTGAAACTGACACCCTTGCGGTGCACAAAGCGCACGGAAACCGATACCGGTTTTACTTTACGCGGTAGTGCTGGTAATGCACACGATCGTCGATAGCCAGTGATTCGCGGGCAGTACGTATCGTTTGTGGTTCTGCCTGAAAAGCAAAGAGCATGTATTGCCCTGCCTTCATGTGGTGGGACTCATAGGCAAATTCACGACGACCGACATTGGTAACATTGGTAACATTGGCACCAGCTTCCTTGAGCTTTTCTCTCATGGCAGCCACCAATTCATCAAGAGTCTCTGAACTCTTGGTATTAAGAACGAGCAATGCTTCGTAATTTCTCATATCGTGTATAGTTAAAAAGTGCGGCTAAAACGTTTCCGGGGCATAGTATGCCCTAAATATCCCCAAAATGCAAGCCTAAAATCTGCCATCTCCATAAAATTTTCTTCAAACGGATACGATGTTAGTATGGACAAGTGCCCACGGAGCGTGTATAGTAGTGTTCATGACTCAGCCGGATTATTTACCCATACATGATTTAGATAGTCGTGCGACATCTCATTTGCCGATACGTGCCGCCGTGCGCTCCGGTGACGTAGATTTGGATGCACGTCTCGATGAAGTTGCCCACCGAATATGCGGCAAACACGATGTAGCAGTGGTACATCGTTTACTCGGGGCTGTGTTAGATGCTACTACCGGCAACATCGAAGAGCACGATTTGGAAATGATGAGTCGTACTCTGGATGAGATGCTGGCAGCCGATAAAATGTTTTTACCTTACCGGAATGTTCGTAAAATTACATGCTTCGGCTCGGCTCGTACCAAGGAAGATGAACCCGCTTACCAACAAGCGCGTCTCTTCGCACAGCTCGCGGCTAAACAAGGTTACATGATTATTACCGGCGGCGGTCCGGGAATCATGCAGGCCTGTAACGAGGGCGCTACCGAACATTTTTCTTTCGGTCTGAATATCACTCTCCCCTTTGAACAACGCGCTAATCATGTCGTGGACGGTAGTGAAAAAATGATGAATTTTTACTACTTTTACACGCGTAAACTTAACTTTTTAAAGCAAACAGATGCACTCGTTGCCTTCCCCGGAGGCTTCGGTACGATGGATGAAATCTATGAGTGTATCACACTGATGCAAACCGGTAAATCCACGCTCTTTCCCATCATCCTGCTTGACCCACCGGGTGAAACTTTCTGGGGGCGTTGGGTGCATTTCATTCGTAAAGAATTGCTTGAAGCCGAGATGATCTCCCCTTCGGATATGAGTTTGCTTTACGTCAGCAAAAGCCCGGAGGACGCCCTTTCCGCTATCGAACGCTTTTACTCTTGTTTCCATTCCTACTTCTTCAGTGAGAAGTTTATCCATATCCGACTTATGCGCATGATCAGCGATAAAACACTCGGCTGGATAAAAGAAACTTTCCCGGATATCGTACCGGAGGGTGATTTGGTGCTGCTGCCGACCGATGATTCTGACCCCGAGCCTATGCTCTCGCAACTGCCCCGTCTGCGTTTTACTCTGAAGCGCGGTCAGTATGCGCGTCTGCGTGAACTTATCGATGTGATCAATGATGATTGAGTCATCTGTCTCATGAAAAAAGTTTTTATCTCCGGTGCTTTCAGTGTTGTTCATGCCGGTCATCTCCGGTTTATGCGCGATGCTCGTGCGCTCGGTGATTACTTAATCGTGAGTTTCCCGCCGGAAACTTTGTTGTGGTCGCTCTTCGGTCGTAAATCCGTTCTCCGGGATGAGGATAAACTGGCACTGTTCGGTGCCCTCAATATGGTGGATGAAGTGGTGCTCTCCGATGATGACTCAGCCGCTCTCTCCTTCCACTCAGTGTTCCGCCGCATCAAACCGGATGTCCTAGCGGTAACAACGGATGACCGTTTCATGGATGCCAAACGCTCACTCTGTGCCGAAGTTGGTGCCCGACTGGTTGTTCTCCCGAAAACCGCACCCGCCGGCACTCATGTTACAAGCAGCACCGAGGTTCTTAACCGTGCAAAAGCTCCGGCTCATGTGCCGCTCAGAGTAGATTTCGCGGGCGGGTGGCTGGATGTCCCCGTTTATGCCCGCTCGGGTGAGTTTATCGTCAACTGCGCTATCTCTCCTACAGTCTCCCTGCGTGAGTGGGAGTATCGCCAAGGCGCCGGTTTGGGCGGCAGCGGAGGTTGGAGTGTGCTGAACGGTTGGGACCCCGTCAATTCCGAACTCGAGCTCGGTGTCGGTTGGCAGGACCCGGCCGTTATTGCCGAAACGGGTGCCTGTGTCTGGAAATCCGGACCACGTCCTGTGCTGGATTTCAAAAATACCGGCGACTTTCTGTCCGGTCGTATGGCTGTGTTCGATACGTGTATTCGCCACAATACCCCGAGTAACGCATCTCGTATACGTGATTACGACGCCATCGCACGAGCCGGTCGCGTTGCACGATTAGGTGTTCAACAACAAGATGTTACAGCTCTCTCTGTAGCGGTGCAGATGAGTTACCGCGCGCAACTCGCGGAAGGAATGTCGCCCTTGGAACCGCTCGGTCATTCTTTAGCCTGCAAATACTGTGGCGGCGGTCACGGGGGGTATGCTCTCTATCTCTTTGAATCCGCCGAGCATCGTGCCCAAGCTCTGGAAGATTGCCTCTCTCTCTACCCGGTAGAACCTTACTGCCGCACTTTCGGCAGGGATGAACCGGTTCCGTGGAACCCCGTTTACCTAGAACGAATCCGGCATTCCGTATCCGACTGATTATGCCCGCCGCCTCGCCGACTCCGCGTGTCCTCGTCTCCGGTTGCTTTGATATGCTTCATCCGGGTCATATCGCTTTCCTGCAGGAGGCAGCTCAATACGGCAATTTGTACGTCTCCCTTGGTTCCGACCGTACCATCCTCGCTCTTAAAAACCGCCCGACTTTTTTCAACGAACGGGAGCGTAAGTATATGCTGGAAGCTCTGCGCTGTGTAAAAAAGGTATTCATCGGTCCGGGTACCGGTAAACTGGACTTTGCCCCCCTGCTCGATGTCATTCACCCCGATATTTTCTTCGTAAATTCAGATGGTTCGGATGAGGAGAAACGCGCTTTCATCGAATCGCACGGTATACGCTACATCGTCAGCTCGCGTATTCCGCACACGGGGCTTCCCCCACGCTCTACAACGGATATTCGCCGCGCTATTTTCCCCCACGACCCTTCCTGCGCATCCGATACGGAATAGCGGCGGTTTTCTCATACCTTTTTTTCCCCCCATCCGCCCCTCCACGTAGGACGAGCGTGGGCTCTCTCCATGCTTCTCTCCCATTCGTCTCAATCGGTATACCGGAATCCCGATGCCCGGCAAGCTCAAAATCACAGCCCGAATTGTCATCACGGCATTTTTTTAATAATCGGATTACCTTATTGATTGTGAAATGTTTATATTCAAAAAAAAAAAAAAAAAAAAAAAAAAAAAAAAAAAAAAAAAAAAAAAAAAA
>CAZJIH010000121.1:0-5615 GCA_964545935.1 uncultured Akkermansia sp.
GGGCACAGGCTATCAGTGAGCAAATCTACGCAGGTAACTATATTCCGGAGGATGATCCCCTCGTTGCTCTTTCTTTTAAAATTATGGAAGAACACCGCTCGGAACTCATACCTGAACTCGAAAAGTTAGTCAAAAGTGATGCACAACGCACACGCGGCTGGCTTGAACTCGCCGGTGTTTGCTTAACAGAACAGCAAGACACTCTCAAGGCTGCCGAATACCTCCTGCTCGGTGCGAAAACTGTACGCAATAAAGAAGACGCAGCCATGCTGATGTGGCGCGCCTATACGCTCTTGAGTAAGGATGATGGGAAAAAGCAACGTGCCGCCGATATCTGTCGCCACCTTATAGAAACTTATCCCGGTACTACCTACAGTCGATTCGCTGTTAATAAATTACGTGAATTGTCCTGACTGCTCTGCGGGGTCTCCACGATTATATTAGGTAGTTGACGCTGTAAGGGAAACGTGGTGGGCAAAGCAAAGAGCAAAGTAGGAGGAGCGCGTGGAGGGCAAGGGAAGGTCTCCGCAGAGCCACGCCTGTTCCAAATAAATTTAAACACTCAGAGTAGAACGATCACTTTATCTCGTGGCAACATGGAGATGATCAAGTACGAGGTACGAAGAACGAAGTGAAGGAGTTAGGAGCAGCGGAGTTGCGCAGAGGAAAGTGGAAGAAGCTAAGCCGAAACAATGCGTGGGAACCAAATCCATGCACCTGCGAAGTTGAAGCCCCCTTGGTACGTGGAGTGTATGTAACCCGCATGGGGACAGGCATCTCGGCTTTTTGAGGGAATTTTATGCGGACAGGTGTGCCACGAAGCTAATACTTCTATGGTGCGCAAAGAGCGTGGAATCCACATAGGGGGAGGTACTGCAGTTGTTGTCAAAATTTTCTTGGGAATGGATATGACGATGAAAAAGGAAAAGACTTGATAAAGAGGTAAGGATGGTGTAGAATAATGTGCGTATGAAGAAATTTTTATGGATATTTGCCTGTGTAGGAGTGGTGGGGAGCATGATGATGGTGACATCGTGTTCATCTACAAGCACGGATGGGGATGGTTATTCGTCGGAGGCGGCACTACCGGTGAGTGAAGTAGCGGAGGGAGAATTACCGCCGTGGCTATTGGAAGATGATGGAAGTGAGCAAGTGAGTGCAGGTGCGCAAACACCTGCGGTGGCTTCGCGTAATGATTATGCCATACCGGAGCCCGGGGGAACAACGGCATCATCTACGTCAGTGACGAGTCAAAATCAGCCGGAGGTAACCACTGTCGGGCAGGATGTACCTGTAGTTGAAGGCCCTGTGACGGCATCAACGACGGGAGGGGTCGATCCGTTGGCTGTTGGGACGAACGAGGTAAAGGATATACCCGTAGTGACACCTGTGGAAAGCGTAGAACCTAAGCTTGAGGTGAAACCTGTGCAGTCGGGAGGTAAGAAAGCTACAGGTAAGGATAAGGCGGGCACAGGTAAGAGAGTCGGGGGTAGGAAGGGCAGTGGCAGGAAGGTAGCACATGGTAAGAAACCGAAGCAACCGACGATGATTGTATACAAGGTACGCCCGGGGGATAATTTGACCGTTATAGCCAAGCGCAGTAACACGACCGTGGAACAAATTCGCAAAGACTCTAACATTAAGGGGAGTACGATATATCCCGGGCAGACCATCAAGGTGCGCTATACGCCCGCGGGATATAAGCCGGGGAAGGGGAGCAAAGCCGGTGGAAAGATGCAGCGCGGTAGTAGGACAAAAGGAAGGGTTGCAACGAGGGAGCACACGGTAAAATCCGGGCAGACTTTATCTGGGATAGCGGCGAAATACGGGGTGAGTACATCTGCATTGATGAAAGCCAATGGGATAGCCAAGGATAAGGCAGCCAAGATACGTCCCGGACAGAAGATAAAGGTACCTACCGGACGTTGATTGGAGGGAACTGCTTGAAAGGCACGAAGTACAGCTGAGCGTGAAAAGGAAAAAAAGGATGAAACGGGTTCTCACATTGGTAGTCATGGTTGTGGCAGGATTGGCATTGAATTCATGTCAATTTCTGAAAAGGAACGTAGCAGTGATGCGGGACACGGTGAGCACGGCTCGGGCGGATGACGTGATGGTAGAAAAAGGGAAGCTTGGGACGGAGACACAGACAGCAGAATCTGAGCATGTGGGAGAAGCTACATCGCGAGGTGGGAGTTACATCGTGCAAAAGGGCGAGACCTTATCCGGCATAGCACGGAAACACGGAGTATCGGTAGCGGAACTCCGAGCGGCAAATAGGATGACAGGCACGGATGAAAAAATTCGCAGTGGGCAAACGTTGGTGATACCGGGTGGAAGTGGGCATGCGATGGTGGGCGCGGTCGCGACGAAGACTCATACCGGCGGAGGTGGCTACACGATCAAACCCGGAGATACACTATCCGGCATCGCGGCGCGCCACCACACGACAGTATCCGCTATACTTAAAGCTAATGGGCTAAGTGCCGGGCAGGCGGATCGGATACGAGATGGGCGAGTGCTCAAGATGCCTGCAGGAAAGAGATGATACGTAGCCGATGTCTGAAATTATTTGTGTTTGCGGGGGTACTGCTCTTGATAGCAGCGTGTAAGACGCTACATCCCCGGCAGACAGAGGTGCATCGACGGGAAGAACCACGCATCGGACAAAGGCAAGAGCAGCAGCAGGTAGATGTACTGCAGGAACCGGTACAAGAGGAACCGGAGGTTGTGGTACCGACCGTAGATACACATGGGAATAACCCACTTGAGATGCCCGGGAAGCGTGAGACCGGGTATAAGAATCCCTTTCCTGAAGGGACATACGAGCACTTTGCAGCCGCGAAAGCCTATCCCAAGACCTCTGAAGTGTACACGGATGAGCGTTTGTTGCGACAAATTACCCCCACCAATTCAAAAATCATCATTTGTTTACCTCAACAACGGGCGCGTCTTTATGTATATGAACGAGTTGCCATGGATTGGCCGGTTTCTACCGGTACAGACGGACATGAAACGCCTACGGGAGTTTTTCGGGTGATGGAAAAAGAGCGTTATCACCACTCCGGACGCTACGGGAAATGGGTAAACGGAGACGGAAAGGTTATAGATACCAATGCAGACTTGACCAAGGGACATCCGCGTGGGGCTACATTTCGTGCGTCATCTATGCCTTGTTGGCATAGGTTGACATGGGACGGAGTCGGAATACACGGAGGGCGGGTGGTACCCGGGCGTAGACTTTCCCATGGTTGCATACGGGCACCGTATGATGTAGCGCGTAAACTCTATGAAGTCTCCGAATTGGGAATGCCGGTCTATGTTTCGTCGGCTGTGGAAGACTATAATCGTGGAGGACAGGTGAATCCCGGCGATGTCAAATACCGACCCGGCGGCGACCACGGTGATGTGGCACCGCAGGTACCTCAATCTAAGAGTGAAGAACGAAAGGTTGAAAAAATGGGAAGGGACGCTCATACGGTACCGAAACTTTGCGCAGGTTCCCCACTTGTGTTGCATGCACAAAGTGAATAAGAAATATTCTGATGGTGGGGGATACACCAGATTTGCCGGAAGGGTATGAACGGACATTGCGTAGCGCCAATGCCGGTCTCAATGTATTTATGGCTCTGGCTGTAGTAATAGCAGCTGCATACGCGATGTGGGGCAGAGGAGGAGATGTACAGGAGTGGCAGAAGTGGCTTTGTGGAGCAGGTGCGCTCATAGCTGTTCTTTGGGGTGGTTATTATGCGCGTTTCAGAGTTCGAGTTGATGCCGCAGGAATTTCTTTCCGAGCTGTACGTTCGCGTTTTTTCCCTTGGCAACAGTTGGTGGCTGCACATATAGAAGAATATGACCGACAGGGAGTGGCATCATGTTGCGTTGTTCTTACATTTTCACCGGGTGGAACAGTACGAATATCCAGTGATGTGTTAGATTTAGAGGATGTACGAACTCTTGCGGATGAATTGAAAGATATGCCTTTTTCCCCAGCTTTGATTTCTCTTGGGTCAGTCGGGAACAAATAGAAAAAAATGGAAAAAAATGGCATGAATGGAGTTTTTAGGCTTGAAAAGTGGGGAAGTGATGTTATTATGAGGGTCTATGAACAAGAGTGAGCTCGTAG
Organism: uncultured Akkermansia sp.; assembly: GCA_964545935.1. Classification (GTDB taxonomy): domain Bacteria; phylum Verrucomicrobiota; class Verrucomicrobiia; order Verrucomicrobiales; family Akkermansiaceae; genus Akkermansia. The sequence goes on from CAZJIH010000121.1 coordinate 4,127, forward strand.
AGAGTATATATGGAAAGCTCCAGGAGAAGCTTGGTGAAGGTGCTACCAAGAAATGTGCCGATGCTGCGCTGAATGCCGTACTCGATTCTATCACTGAAGCAGTGAAGAAAGGTGAGAAGGTACAGCTGATTGGCTTCGGAACGTTTGAGGTAAAGCAACGTGCGGCACGTACCGGTCATAATCCTCGTACAAAGGAGAAGATTCAGATACCTGCTTCCAGCACGCTTGCTTTCAAACCTTCTTCCATCTTTAAGGTGAAAGGGGAGTAGTAGAAAACCGCTGAGAAGAAATAGTCTTCCAACAAAGGTTTTTCACAAGACCGTCGAAAGCCCTGATCCGGCTAAGACGGTCTTTTTTTACAGTCCATGTCCAACTATACCCATGAAGCGTCATATTTTAATAACAGGCGGAGCCGGATTTATTGGTTCGTATGTAGTACGTCGATTTGTGCGTAAACACACAGATTATGAAGTAGTTAATTTAGACAAACTCACCTATGCCGGGAACATAGGCAATTTGCAAGAAGTTCAGGATGCACCGAATTACTGCTTTGTTCAGGGAGATATCTGCAATTTACAGCTTGTACGACGATTGTTTGAGCAACATTCTATTGATGGTGTCATCCACCTTGCCGCCGAAAGCCATGTAGACCGTTCGATACTTGATCCGTTTATCTTTGCACAGACAAATATTATGGGGACGCTTACTTTGTTGCAGGCGGCCCGAGAAGCTTGGCAGGGTAAGGAAGCACACTGCCGATTTCATCATGTATCTACAGATGAAGTATACGGAGCTCTCACTGAGAATGAACCTGCTTTTTCTGAAACATCTCGCTATAATCCCCATAGTCCGTATTCGGCATCTAAAGCAAGTTCTGACCATCTTGTGCGAGCTTACCACGACACGTATGGGCTGCCGGTGGTGCTGACTAATTGTTCAAATAATTACGGTCCGTACCAATACCCAGAAAAATTGATACCGCTGTGTATTCGAAATATCTGCATGAATCGTCCTGTACCGGTATATGGTACCGGCGAAAATATACGGGATTGGATTCATGTAGAGGACCATGCGGAAGCTATTGACCTCGTTTTCCATTGCGGTGTAGACGGTGAAAGTTATAACATCGGAGCTAATAATGAGTGGAAGAATAAAGACTTAGTTCGTTTACTTATTCGCTTGGTCGATGAACACCTAGGGCGTCCCGGGGGTACAAGCGATAAGCTACTGACTTTTGTTACCGACCGCGCGGGGCATGATCTACGGTATGCTATCGATACCGACAAAATACGGAATACACTCGGATGGAAACCAGTGCATGACTTTGAGGCGGGATTGAGAGAAACAATCTTAACCGCTGAACCGCAGTCCTGCCGCCCCGCCCCAATGCCCGCCACACCCGCCTCCCCTCCGCATTTTTGATTTTTGATTTTAGATTTTTGATTTACTAATAATGCGCGCTCCGTTGCGCGTCCCTCCGCGGAAACGA
>CAZJIH010000122.1:0-5562 GCA_964545935.1 uncultured Akkermansia sp.
TGTGCGCCGAGCCCTAATAATTTATCATCCAGCAACTCATATCCTCTGTCGATATGGTATAGTCTATAAATTTCCGTTGAACCCTCGGCGGCGAGGGCAGCTAAGACAAGTGCGGCACTGGCACGCAAATCACTTGCCATAACCGGCGCACCGGACAATCTTTCCGTACCTGTAACCACGGCTGTTCCGTTATCCATTTTGATATTGGCACCCATTCTCTTCAATTCCGAGCAATGCATAAAACGTTGAGGAAAAATTGTATCTTTCACCACGCTAATTCCCGGAGTAACGGCAAAAAGCGCGGTAAATTGAGCCTGCATATCCGTAGGAAACCCGGGATACGGACTCGTTATTATCTTCCCTCCGCGCGCATTTTCCCCCGGTGCCACAAAAACTGATTTCCCGTCGCCGTTAAACATCACCGTGTGCCCGCATTCCCTCAATTTTTCTGCCACGGCTGTCACATGTTCCGCGCAGATTCGTTGTATAGTTATTCCTTCGCTGATGAGAGCTCCGGCAACCATAAAAGTCCCGGCTTCAATGCGGTCCGGTATCACCGTATGCTCACATCCATGTAACTTTTCCACTCCTTGTATCGTAATAACACGACTCCCCGCACCCTCTATTTTTGCCCCCATCTTATTCAAAAAATTCGCCAAGTCAACCACTTCAGGTTCCCGGGCAGCGGATTCAATGACAGTTGTTCCCCGTGCCAACACAGCTGCCATCATCAAATTATCCGTTCCGAGTACCGTAGGTCCGTTATCACCGCGCATATCTACCGTTGTTCCTACCAAACCATTCGGTGCTTCAATAACCAAATTCCCGTTTTTTATTCGCACCCGCGCCCCCAGAGCTTCAATGGCTCGTATGTGTAAATCTACGGGTCTATCTCCTATTACACAACCACCCGGTAACGGTAGGGTACAGCGTTTCATGCGAGCCATCATCGGTCCGAGCAAACAAATAGACGCTCGCATCTTTCTCACTTGTTCATAACTGGCACTCGTGCTTATACCATCCGCGCTTTCTATCCTCACTGTCCCGCTGGAACGTTCTACCGATGCCCCGAGTTGACTCAATACCTGAATCATGTAATTTGTGTCCGACACATCCGGCACCCGCGATACACGCACCTGCTCATCCGTCAACAGGGAAGCTGCTAATATGGGCAGCGATGCGTTCTTGCTGCCGCTTATATTTACTGTTCCCCTCAGTTTATGCCCTCCTTCTACTATCAATTTATCCATAAGACTAATGTAGTTACTTCTGTACAGAGAGATAAACGATGTAGGCAGCATAGCGTGGGTCTTTACTATCCGTCCTTATAATCAATCGATTAAGAACCGGTTTCCGCGTATCCTTCGGGTATACCCTCACACAGTACTCCTCCCCCGCCTTTACGATTATCGCTTTATAATCAAACGCGTCACCGGATAAATCCGCACCGGATAACTTTTTTACCGGGGACCCCGCCGGTATCTTCACACGTACCTCCCGCGCTTCCGCTTTTGCCCCCGTTTTCCATATCAATGTCCTCGTATTTATCTCTATCGCCTGCGGTACCCGAATGTCCATCGTTAGGCGTACCTTCTTTCCGTCGGTTGTGGTAGCTTCTATCTCCTTTTTTGCATCCTGCGCAAATCCACTCACATCTACCCGCGCAATCAGTTTTTTCTTATCGATGCTGACTTTCGTGCATTCACAGAGACTGCGAGCTGCCTTTATCTCCGTCTCAGCGTCAAAAACAACGACCGCTTCCCGTTGTCCGAAGGTCAACGGTACTTTCTGTACGGGGTTCAAAAATATCGCCGGTAGTAGGAAAAGCCACATGATTTTCAATTAGGGGTTTGTGAGGGTTCCTCTTCCTTATCATCGGGGTCTTTCTCAAAAAAGAGAGCAGATATGATAAAGAGAGCGGCGGCGATACAAATGCATGAATCCGCTACGTTAAAAGCAGGCCAATGATAGCCTTCCGGAAAAGGATCCGACGGCATCCACGGAAAATAAAAATCTAAAAAGTCTACCACATATCCGTTCGTTAACTTTTCCCAAAAAGTCATCTGCCCGGCTCCGTCCACAAAAAATCCCTGCAGCAAACGGTCGGTCATATTACCGAGTACACCGGCTACGCCGAATACCCAAGCTGCCTTGAGTAGTTTCGTATTAAAAAATTTGTAAAAGAAAATGAATGCCCACAGTGCTGCTACTTGGATTCCCAAGAAAACGAACGGGGCCCAAGTCTGACCGTTTGCCATACCGAAAGCCACACCGGTGTTGTGTATACGAATGATGTCAAATCGCAGCACTCCGTTATCACTGAGTACCGGTACGCGATCCATGACCATCTGCGTCCTCTCATTCGGCGGCGCAAAATTCATTACCACGTACCATTTTGTGACTTGGTCTATCGCATACAGCAAAAGTACGGGAATAAATATCTTCCGACTCAGCTTTTCACTGCCCTGCCCCGGTTCTTCTTTATCTTCCGTCGTTTCCATAGTGTCTCCTTAACTCTTCATCACTTCAGCACACCTCGCGCACAATCCTTCCTCATTCACCGCGGGTTCATACCGCCGACATCTCGGACACATCGCGTGCGGACTCTTCCTTACCTCAGCCGCTAATTGTTCCCCTACCTTCACCTTCACCCCGGCTACAATGAAAAATTCTTTCGCAAATTCTTCATCCCGCAGTAAATCGAGTACAGCTGCCCCTTCCGTTGCCGGAACCGTCAACTCAACATCCGCTTCATTATTCTTGTTGAATGCCTTCGCCTTTACCTGTGCTTCTATAGCCACTTGAATGGTTCCGCGTATCTGTTGCAGACGCTCAAAGACCGGCACCAGCCCGTTTTCCGTGCTTTCATCGACCTCCGGAAAATCTTGTTCGTGCACCGATCCTTCGTGCCCGGCATGTTCCCAAGCTTCATCGCATGTGTACACCAGCACCGGCGCCAACAACTTCACCAATACATCAAATAGGCGTGATATGGCGTACTGCTTACTCCGTCGGTGCGGCGATTCATCGGCGTCACAGTACAAACTGTCCTTCGTTATGTCGATGTAAAGTGCCGATAGATCGCCGGTGCAAAATTGATTAATCGCCGTGAATACTTTTCGGAATTCATACGCTTCGTAAGCACCCCTTACTTCTCGTATCAATCCGTTCAACCTCTCTAATATCCACTTATCCAATACATCGAGGTGCTCGGGACGTCCCCCGTCGTACCCTTTCAGATTCGCCAACAGTATCCGCAGCGTATTCCTCAATCGCCTGTACGGTTCTGCTATCTGCTTAAATATATCTTCCCCGAACGGCACTTCATTCTGCCAATCCACACTACTTACCCACAACCGTACAATATCCGCTCCGTATTTTTCGTAAAAATATTTCGCATTTGTCGGTTTTTGATATCCCTCCTGAGCACTCTTGGAAAGTTTGGAGCGATCCTGATTCACCACAAACGCGTGTGTCAACACCTGTTTATACGGTGCTACCCCTCGCCATGCGCAGGAAAGCATGAGGGAGCTCTGAAACCAGCCGCGATGCTGGTCCGTCGCTTCTAAATAGACATCGCAGGGTACCTGCAGACCTTCGCGTTGCTCCAAAACTGCCACATGGGAACACCCGGAATCAATCCATACATCGAGTGTATCCCGCCCTTTCCGTAGTTCGCCGGGAAGTCCGAGCCGTTCGCACATTTCCGCGTCACTCAACTCAAACCATATATTCGTGCCGTGCCGCTCCACGAGGTCTGCCACACGGCGTACAATATCCGCTTCCAGAATCGGTTCATCCTGTGCGTTGTAAAAGACAGGTAGCGGTATCCCCCAAGTACGTTGCCGAGATATGCACCAATCCGGTCGCGCTTCTACCGTACTCCGGATGCGGTTCTGCCCCCACGCCGGTAACCACCGCGTGCGGTCAATTTGTTCGAGAGCCTGCGGACGCAACTCGTTCATGCTGATAAAAAATTGCTTAACCGCTCGGAAGATAATCGGAGTTTTAGAACGCCAGCAATGGGGGTATTGGTGGGTAAATTCTTCCCTGCCGAGTAAGAGCCCTCGCTCCGCAAGCATAGCTATGACATCTTCATTGGCGTCAAAAACATGTTTTCCCACCAACTCGGGTACCCCGCATTCCGCCGTGTAATGTCCGTCATCATCCACCGGAGAAAGTACCGGTAAGCCGTACTGCATGCCGATGTTGTAGTCATCGGCTCCGTGTCCGGGAGCTATGTGTACGGCGCCTGTACCGGTATCCATCGTCACAAATTGCCCCATCATGATGAGGGAGTCTCTCTCTAAAAAGGGATGCCGCGCCCGACGCTTTTCCAACTCCCGTCCGCTGAATTCCGCTCGTACTTCCCCGGCTTCCAATCCGCATTTCTCACAAAATTTTTCGACTAATTCCTTCGCCAACAAGTAATTCTGCTCTTCACCCCCCTTGCTGAAACTTTGTACGACGTAGGTACTGTCGGGGTGCAGCGCTATGCCTAAGTTACTCGGCAATGTCCACGGGGTCGTCGTCCATATCACTACTTTGCAGGTATACCCGAACACAGGTTCCGGCATGGGAAAGGCTACGTAGATAGCCGTGGATGTGTCTTCTCGGTACTCCACCTCCGCCTCCGCCAATGCCGTGTGGTGCGCGTAACTCCACTGTACGGGTCGCATGGATTGATATACGGCACCGGCTTCCACAAGCTTGGCAAATACACGCAACACCGATGCTTCGTACTTCGGATCCATGGTGATATAGGGGTGCTCCCACTCTCCGAAACAGCCCAAGCGCCGGAACGACGCACGCTGTTGGTCTATGTACACCCGCGCAAAATCCGCGCACCGACGCCGTATCTCGGCAGGTTCCAAACCCTGTGCTTCCTTCACAACCTTCGCTTCTATCGGCAGACCGTGGCAATCCCACCCGGGTACAAAGGGCGCGTAATACCCCGCCATGCTCTTGCTCTTTACTACGATGTCCTTGAGTACCTTGTTGAGAGCCGTCCCCATGTGCACATCACCATTAGCAAAAGGCGGTCCATCGTGTAACACAAAGGTCGGTGCTCCCTGTGCCTTGCGCCGCTCTACTATCCGTGAATAAAGATGTTCACTTTCCCACTTCTCCAAGCGTTTCGGTTCCTTCTGCGTGAGATCCCCCCGCATCGGAAAACTCGTCTCCGGCAAAAATATGCTCTCCTTGTAACTTTTCGCGCTCCCGCTCATACGCACGTACTATACCCCCTCTTACGTCCTATGTCAAGCGTTCTGTGTAACACGCCAATGCGCACCCCGCACATCCCGTCCAAATAAAAAGCTCAGTTAGGTGCCGCGGAGTTGCAAGAATACAAATAACAAAGCAGAAAAGCCGTGAGATGTGTGAACCAAGACTTCCGCAAAATTAACACATCCACTAGGATGAGCAAAACGCGCGGGACTTACAAAAAAACAGCATCACAGCCGATTGGCGAAGATAGTAACCCATCCCCGGACAACACGCACCCACTCCTTAACTCTATCACGCCCACATTCCACTGTATATTGATTTTCGAATGCGATG
>CAZJIH010000123.1:0-5504 GCA_964545935.1 uncultured Akkermansia sp.
GATAGGAGTCGCGTGACGCGGCGCAGGGCATCAGGAGGGTACGTTCACGGGGGAGCTGCAAGGTTTCAATTTGCGACCAGTCCGATTCGCCACGAATGACAAATTTGAAGAAAGCGTTCGGCAAGGAAGCGAATATACGCAACACATCCGGGCAAATGCAGGATGGACCGGCATCGGCGTGCAAGAGTTTGGGGGAGATATTCCACTGGGATACGCGCGAGAGGAGCGGTTGTGGGGGGGAGATAGTGCCGTTGGATTCGAGCTCGACAGCGTTGTGGGACGGAAGCAGGTTCAGCAGGGCAAGGACATTTTGTGCTTGGAGGAGAGGCTCGCCGCCGGTGATAACGATGCGATTGACAGGGAATTGCAAAATGCGAGAGGCTACATCCTGTTCGGACACAGCCAAACCCTTACCCCACGAATACTTCGTGTCGCACCACGAGCAGCGCAGATTGCACCCGGCGAGGCGCACAAAAACGGCGGGGGAACCGGCTGTGATACCCTCCCCCTGAAGAGAGTAGAAGACCTCCGGTTCACCGTTCAGGCACGCGACATTCATTGTGCGGGATGCGCGGAGAATAAGGGAGCGGGAAGAGGTTCCGGCTCGGAATCTCCGCCAATGAGATCACCGACATCCTTGAAAGTAACAAAGATGAAAAAGGCGATGAGAACGAAAACGAAGAGCGTCATGATCCAATCCAAGAAACGACCGCTCACCGATCTACCGGATATTAACTCAATGAGACCGAGAGTCACGTGTCCGCCGTCCACCACAGGAAGCGGGAGCATGTTAAGGACAGCTAAGTTTACATTCAGCACGACAGCGAACCAGAGAGCGAGACGCCAACCGATATCGGAACCGACATCAAACATGCGGAAGATGTAGGAACCGATACCGACCGGACCGGAGAGATGCTCCATTTTTACGCTACTGCCCGGAGCGGAGATCTTTTTAAGGGTATCCCACATCCAGCGTAAGCTGTCATTGATCTGCTGCTGAGGGGAAGGGTGGGACAGGCGTACATTTGACTCAGGTACCTGCCATTCAAAGCCGAGGATAGGGACAGCTCCCGGGAGACCCTTCCAATTATCCGGGATACGCGGTTGAAGGGTAACGATTTGTGATTCTTCGCCGGGCATACGGAGTTCCAGTGTCAATGGTTGCTCCGTTTTACCGGCAGCCTGCACCTCTACGGGAGAAAAAACCGGGCGACCGTTTACCGAAATGACACGCTGACCCTCGCGTAAACCTGCCTGAGCAGCGGGCGAATGAGGGAGTATTTTGCCCACAACGGTCGGGGATGCCGGCAAGAAACCGACATGGCGCATTCCTTGGCGTTGCCACCATTCCTTTTCCGGCAATTCAAAAGAGGAATCGATAGTTAGGGGAGAGGCGACCCCCGGGCGTGAAATAGTGAAACGGACGTGTTCGCCTTCTCCTAGGGCGATAAGCTCACGCACCCCTTCCATGTGCCCCGTCCATTCTGAAACCGGTTGACCGTCCACACAGAGGATAGTATCGCCCGGGAGGATACCGGCTTTTTCTGCGGGGCTACCGGGCATTACATAACCCACTTGAGGTGGGATGGAAGCTACTTCCGGATTTCCCACCACCCATACCGCAACGGCAAAAACGTACGCGAGTAAAAGAGAAAAGAGAGGACCGGCAGCCGCGATAATTACCTTATCGAGAGGTTTGAGCGGTTTCAGAGCGTCTTCCGGCAAATTTGCTTTACCCTCAACAGCTTCCATGGATTCCAGCTGGGGAAGCGAGACAAACCCGCCTGCGGGAATCCAACCGATCCCCCACTGAACGCCCCATATCTTTTTCTGCCAGATGGGACGACCGAACCAGATCTGGAAGCGATCGATATAGGCACCACGCCATTTGCCGGCTAAAAAATGTCCCAATTCATGTACAAATATCATGATATTGAAGAAGAGAATTACCGCAACGATGAGCCATGCAGTATGTAAGATGGTGTATAACGTATCCATTTTGTGTATAGAATCTTGTTGAAAAAGGAATTAGCGACGCGAGGCTACACGGCGGCGAGATGTTGAGCGGTGGTGCGCGGAAAAACGAGCGAGACGGGAGCGGCGCGATGCGCGGTGGCGTGTATATGAACGATGGGACGCGCGGCGATGCACATACCGGCTACGTCCACTGTCCGTCGGTAACTTAGCCACTAAAGAAGGTGAAATGACAATAGAGGAAGCATTCTCGTTCTCAGCTTTCAAATAAGTTGATTGGGAGCAGCTTTCGATAGCGACCGGCATACCGCGATAAACGAGGGGGTAAAGTTCACGTACGTCTTTGCTACACATACGAATACAACCGTAGGAAGCTGGACGACCGATGTAACGTTCTTCGGGGGTACCGTGGATATAGATATGGCGGCTATGAGAATTACGATTGGAAGCTTCGATGCCTGCGAGTTGAATAACACGGGTGACAATCGGATCGCGACCGCTATTAGCGGAAACAACCACACCCGTAGGGCGGCAACTTTTGAAGACCATACCATCCGGCTGCCCCTCCCCCACTTTCCTTGTAACGACATGTACACCCAAGGGGGTACGGTTACTACCGGAGCCGCTACCCATGCCGAATTTGGAGGAGCTGATGCTGTAATCTTTCACCTTCTTCCCTTTACGGAATACGGTAAGTTTCTGGTCACGCAATGTAATCGCCACCCCGTCCCGCACAACGGCGCGTGGAGGGGTTTCCGGTACAGCGTCGCGGTGACAGCATGAAACACAGGCAATTAAACAGAATAAACCGCAGATAAGCCGCAGGATAGATACCCCGAGAAATTCGGTACGTAAAAAGATATTTAATTTATTCAAACGAGACATAAAGGGAAGCGTAAATGATTAAGAAACAGGGGCATGTCCATGATGATGAGAAAAACCTTGACACACACGGCACAGGGAAGCGGTACCCGTATAAAAAAAACCTAGGAAGGGGCTCATGAGGATAAAGTTAACCAACGAGATAGGGTCCTGAGTTAAGCCATACCAGAGAGTCATGCCCTCTACCGACAGGAAAAACAAGCCGAATAGGATTTCGATGAGAGGCAACATACCGGACTTCAGAGCCTTGTAGCCCTTGGCACGTCGGTCAACAGCCAATTGTCCTTGGTCGGACTCTCCGAACTTCGGAGTCCTCTCAAACACGGCATTGCGGCTGAACATACCTTCTAGGACAGCTTTTGCATTGTTGACACTCATACCGATACCGAGAGCCATCAGTGGGATAAGCAAAAAGAATACCAGCCACCGATTTTTGGGACGAACGATAAATTCTGCGAGTATGTAAAATAAACAGACAGAGACAGTAGCGAAGAAAAAGAGGGTAAAAGTAAGGATGAGCATACGAGTGGATTGCCACCCCCACTCGCCGCATGGTTTCACATACCCGGTGCAGATAGGCATTACCAACACACAGAGCAGCACCAGACCCAAGTAGGAAAAGTTACATGTAAGGTGAGTGGTTGCTTCTAGTTTTACCTTAAGGGGGATCGGTGCACGCCAGATCGTACCGAGCATCTTGCGACACACTTGGATACAGCCCTTAGTCCAACGATGTTGTTGAGTTTTGAAACCATCAATATCCTCCGGAAGTTCCGCCGGTGTAACATAATCGTTGAGGTAAACAAAGCGCCAACCTTTGATTTGTGCGCGGTAGGAGAGGTCCATATCTTCCGTGATGGTATCGTGTTCCCACCCCCCCGCATCATCGATCGCTTTCTTTCGCCAGACACCCGCTGTTCCGTTGAAAGTAAAGAAGCGACCCGATCTATTGCGGCAGAGTTGCTCGAGCGCGAAGTGTCCGTCTAAAAAAATAGCCTGTAGCCGTGTTAAGAGATTTTTGCAACGATTGATGTGACCCCAGCGTGTTTGAACTAAAGCAATTTTATCGTCTGTGAAGTAAGGCATTACAACCCGTAAGATATCGGGTTCCGGACGGAAATCCGCGTCGAGGATGAGTAAGAAATCACCGCGAGCCGACTTATTGGCTTCTTCGAGCGCACCCGCTTTAAATCCTGTACGGTCAGTGCGATGTAAGTATTTGATATCGAAACCCTGAGCGGCGTAAGAAGCGGTCAGCTGTTTGCAGAGCTCTTGGGTATCATCCGTGGAATCATCCAATATCTGAACTTCAAGTTTATCTTTGGGGTAGTCGATAGCCATGACCTTGCGCAGCAGACCCTCGACCACAAAACGCTCGTTGAACATGGGGAGCTGCACGGTTACCACCGGTAATTCGTTCCATTCACCTTTAGGATGTGGTAAATGTTTACGGTGAATAATATACAAAGCAACCATGAGGAGACGGTGCATTCCGTAACCCGCCATACACAGCAGAACCCCGAAGTACGCTGCCAACCATATCAAATCAAACCATGAAAATTGCGCGTTCATGCGTGTAACAAAAGGTGACTTGCGGAATAGGGTAGGTAGCCATCAAACGCAGAGCGCACCGCCCTGAGCGTTTGAAGGGATGGGAACATGCGGAATCTGCGATGTAGGATAAAGTACATTGGTACTGGTGTAGCGCGGACGCTAGTCAATTTTTCGAAGCATAGGATGTAATTTTTACGTCAACCGCAAAGATAAGCTTGACGCAGGCTTATTGTATGGTAGAATAAGGGAAAAGTCAAGAACAATCTAGCGTAACATTAGCTTCTACCAGATAAAATGAGTATGAAAATGACGAGAATAGGCTTCATGGGGGCGATTTTATTCTTGGGGTGTGTCGCTTGGGCGGAGGAACAGGGCAGAGGGGACGCGACTGGGCAGCCATCGGCTGCAGCGCAGAATGCATCGGATAAGGGCGCGGAGGAGGAGGTCAGCGATGGGATACCCGGGTACGAAGATGAGAAAGATGTAGGGCAAAGGACGCGGAAACCGGGGGAGATACCGGCTATGTTCAGGGATGATTCTAAACTCGATGATTCTATCATTAATCAAGAGCTGGGGATCAACGTTTATACGGCACCCTCTATCAGCAAAATTTTTGCACAATTGGATGATTTACCCGCTATACCTGATGAATATGTGCTACGTAAACATTCAGAAAAACTATCTACTGAACCGGGGCAATTGGCGTTGGAGATGGGTTTTCTTATGGCCGATGGATTTATAGCGGTACGCAGTGGGCACATGAACGATATTAAGCCCATAGCCTTAGAGCTTACGCGCTATGGGAAGGCACTCGGTGTGGGTGAACGTATGAATGCTCACTCGGCTAGCCTTTTGGAAAATGCTGAAAAAGGACAAATCGAGGAATTTAAGAAAAATATGGCCAGCACGCAGAGTGATGTTAATGAAGAATTAGTTTCTCTGCGAGACCCGGATTTAGCACATCTTATAGCACTCGGGGGGTGGATACGCGCACTGGAGGGTGCTACCGCCGCTATCCTCGGAAAGTTTGATGCCAAACAAGCTGCTGTCCTATTTTACCCGGACGCACCGGATTACTTTGCGGAAGTGCTGGG
>CAZJIH010000124.1:0-5467 GCA_964545935.1 uncultured Akkermansia sp.
TCGTTGGGCATGGTGAGTATCTCAAGTAAGTTACTCCCCGCGAGGTAGCCGTATGCAAAATTACCGAAGGCATCGTACTCGTAGAGCGCAGGAGCCATGGCGGAGTTATCTTCCGTCACTTGTTGTTTGCGCAAACAATCCCACGCCGGTGTGCGATGTGCCTCCGTACCCATCTTCCGCCGCAAGATGACTCGGTGGTGCAGCTCCGCACTCGCGCCTCCATACAGGCTCGGGAACCCATGCACGTACAATCGCTTGAGACCGGAAGTCATCTTGACGTAATTTTTCAGCTTTCGTAACACCGCCTTTCAACGATGCCACAACGACCTTTTATCATAATGATAGGCAGACGTCAAGTAAAATTTTTTATTTTTTCTCATTCGTCCCGAGAAAATTTTTGATTTCACTCTGCACTTCGTACTTGATCACCTTCGTGTTGCCACACGACGAGGTCATCACTTTAAATTTATTTGGGATAGGTGTGAACGCCGGGCTTACGGCTACCTATGCTTCGACCAATTACCGCCTCCGTGTCCTCCCGGAATGCGGTCATCTTTTCACCTTAAATTCTAAATTCTACACAATTTCGGATTGACCCATGCCGATACCTTTGGCAAAAAACCCACGGGTAAGAGTACTCAGAAAGATGTTGACGCAATAACAGGTGACGACCCGGATTGAAGAGTACAAACAGAAAAAGGGGTCATCCTTGTTCTTTAATGATGAAGCTTAATACTCCGATTATAAGGAAAAAGATCGAATAACAAACTATTACCCCCCTGTCATAGCGTCGGACATAAACCTGTTGCATCTTACGCCATGTTTCTTCGATATCAATTGACCATATTTTTCCCATTTCATTAAAGAGGAGGTTTTTCACACGCACATGCCGGGTTTAGTACTGATGGGGAAAGTTGTCTTAGTGCAGAAGAGATCGGATACTTCTAAAAACTCTCCTTTTTATGGACAAACAAGGTTAGCTCCTGTAAAAACGGTGTGTAACTCTGCTATAGAAAACTGTTTCCACATGCTTTATTAAGCATGCCCTTGCATTGATTATCCTTACGTAACTTACAGAAATTAAACGCATTTTGTTTTATTAGCACAGTCGGCACAGCAAACTATCCGAAAGTTTCTCGTTTAGTCCGAGTACCACGCGCAATGCTCCTTCGCTCGGGAGTTATTAGTTTTTAGAAGTACCCGAAGAGATCATAGATTTTATTGCCTTACCACCCACGCAACAGATCACTTATATGCCCCTCTTCCAGCATATAATAAAACTCTTCCGCCGGATACATTTTGACGTGTTCGGGTATCTCGTCAACTCGTACTTCTTTTTTCTCTTGAGTATCAATTCTGTAAATTGTTGAGTGGCAAAAGGGCTTGTGTCCCGGATCGATGATCTCTCCGGGTTCATGGCAGTGACCTGTCTCCCAGTATATATATTGCCCACTTATCCCGACTCTCGCTGCCGCCTCCTTATTCTCACTATCCCGCAGATCCTCAACTAAGTAGAAAACACTTAAATCAATCTTCGTTTGACACAAATAGTAATCACCCAAGATATGCCTCGGTAATTCCTCATCGCAGGATGTAAGCAGTAAAACGCCTAATATAAGAATGCAGAATTTTTTTATCATTTTCTTGTAGATGTTTTTAGGAGCAATCAGATGGAAAATATTCTTCCCCAATATAATACTGCGTCCATGTTTTCATTATACCTTTTTCTACTGAATCAACGAGATGGTAAAACAATGATGTGAGCGATGTATCATTGTGTACTGTATATGTAGCTCTGACGTAATACTGATTGTCCTTCTGAACTATTGATACATCAACTTTACCATCTGCTGAGCCAATAAACAATTCTATACCGTTATTAAATGATGTGAGCGTCCGACCTAAATGTCTCTTAAATGAAATATCCCTTTCTGAATTTCTACCCAAAAAATCACATAGTCTAATCGGTCGACTATTCACGAAACAATACAAATTTGTTTCTCTATTTATTTCAGCCGGATCTCTTCTCGTCCATTTCCCATCGCGCGGATTATAGTAGCGGTAGTTGTAGTACACCAAACCCGTCTCTGCGTCGTGCATCTCGCTGCTCCACCGGATGGGTTGCGGGATAACGCCGTCCTCGCGGACTTGTCCGAAGGGCGTATAGACATAATCGACCTGCAAATGCGCGGAGAGGGAGAATATCTCCGTGATATTCTTCGTCAAATCCCGACCGTATGTATCCTTCCTCCGGACACGACAAGTCCCCGTGCGTAAATCCGCACGGCGTTGCCGTGGGCGGGTGGGGCTTAACGAAGGTGATGGTATGACAGAAGATCGCACACTGGGATTTTATCTCGTGGTTGACGGGATGTCCGGCAAAAAATTGGGATGTTGTGAATTTTTTTAGCATTGTGCCCGGAGCGGTAGCAACGGGTGCACGGATTGTAGGCGGGGCGATGCGTTAGCGGCGCGGAGCCGGATTGGGTGAGCCGGCATAGGAACAGTGCCGAGAACCCGTAGGGTAACGAGGCGCGCGAGTATGGCAGCGAGCGGTAGGGTGGTGGTCAGAAAAGAGGTGCCCCGGTAGCGGGAGCTTCCGGGGCAGAAGTGGTTAGGGTAATGTAGGCGGATTATTTCTGTTCCGGCTCTCGGAGTAGCTCTTTCGCGTCGGTGTTACCGTTATCAGCGGCTTTTCGGAGCCACTGTTTGGCTTGTGCATCATCTTTTTCTACGCCAATCCCGTCTAGGTGGCATTTACCGAGTTCGTACATCGCATCGCTATTCCCTTCCTCTGCTGCTTTTCTAAACCACTCTACAGCTTGCGCAGCGTCTTTTTCTATGCCCGTCCCCTCAAGGTAGCATTTGCCGAGTTCGTACATCGCGTATTTTTCCCCGGCATCTGCCGCCCTTCGGTACCACTGCACTGCTTCTGCATCGTCCTTGTCCACGCCATTGCCGTTGGCATAGCACCATCCAAGGCGGTACTGCGCTGCCGCCAGCCCTTGTTCGGCTGCGAGACGGTACCATTTCACTGCTTCGGTGGGGTTTTTGCTCACGCCCTCGCCTTCGTCATAGCACCATCCAAGGTTGCACTGTGCCATTGCAAGTCCCTGATCAGTGGCGAGGCGATACCATTTTACAGCTTCTGCGGGGTCTTTATTTACGCCATAGCCTTTGGCATAGCACACTCCAAGGTCGTACTGTGCCTGTGCATCTCCTTGCTCAGCAGCTTTGCGGTACCATTTGGCAGCTTCGGTGTAATCCTTGTTTACGCCATCGCCAAACCAATAGAAATTTCCGAGGGCACACTGCGCCGGAGCAAGCCCCCGCTCGGCAGCGAGACGGTACCATTTGACAGCTTCGGTGGGGTCTTTGTTTACGCCATCGCCATGGTAATAGCACGAACCGAGGAGGTGCTGTGCCAGAGCAAGTCCCTGCTCGGCAGCGAGACGGTACCATTTGACGGCTTCGGCGGGGTCTTTGTTCACGCCGATGCCGTAGAAATAGCACAATCCAAGACAGAGCTGATCATCTGCACCCCCTTTTTGCTCCACCATCTTTCTTACACCTTTATTGAACGCTTCGCGGGCTAGGCTTTCCCCTTTGCCCTTGTCTACATTGACGTTCTTCCCGTAGTAGTACCCTAGACCTTGTTTAAGCAGGGCAATTGGGGCATCCGGGGAAGATGCGGCTTGCTTACTTTCCTCAATCATCTTAACGATGTTATCCAAACTATTCCGGACTTCTTCATCTCCGGCGGCAGCTACTTTTCGGAAGTATTTGAGGGCTTGATCGTATTCCTTAGCGTAGAAGAGCATGCCCGCCACTCCCTTCATTGCCTCAATATTTCCTTGATCAGCCGCTCTTTGCATCCACATCCTTCCCTTTTGCTCATCTTTCTGTGTACCCTGCGAGTAATAGTACAATCCGACGACGATTTGCGATTCTGCGTCTCCTTTCTGAGCTACTTTCTCGAGGTACGTTATCGCCTTCGTTAAATCCTTCGGTACTTCTTTACCGGCGAGATACAGAGCACCGAGCATTTTCTGGGCTTCTGTATTATCTTGTGCCGCAGCTTTCTCCATCATCTCTATAGCTTTTGCTTTATCTTGGGGCACCACATCCCCCTTCCAGAGAAAATGAGAAAATTGCATTTGAGCCTCAGCATCTCCACCTTCAGCAATTTTTTGTAATTCTTCCGGAGAATCTTTCCAACGTTCCTGGGCTAGAGTAGCAAGAGTGCGCTGAGCATCCGGATGTCCTTGAGCCGCAGCCTTCTGCAACCATTCCTGTGCCAGCTTATCATCTTTATCTCCCCCTTTACCTTCATGGCACATCATGCCGACCAAATACTGAGCTTCAGCGTCTCCTTGCGCCGCAGCCCTGCTCCAAAATTCCCTAGCCTTTTGTAAATTCTTCTCCACTCCCTTCATCCCTTCGTAATATAACGCTGCCATGTTTTTCTGCGCATCAATCTGTCCGCCCTCCGCTGCTTTTTGCGTCCATTCTACCATTTTCTTTTCATCGCGAGCAACACCTCGCCCCATGCCGTAGTATACTGCCAGATTATTCTGCGCCGTAGCATCTCCGCCTTCTGCCGCTCGCTGATACCATTCTACCGCTTTAGTATCATCTCGCTCTACTCCGCCTACTCCGTTTGCATAGCAGCTCCCTATAATTCTTTGACCTCGCGCATCCCCTTTTGCTGCTGCCTCAGTTGCCCACTTGTAGGCTTTTTCATAGCTCTGCTCCACGCCATCTCCGTATGCGTACCGCTCGGCCAATTTCCCTGCCTCTGTTCCGTCCCCTGCTGCTGCGCTCTCTTGCTGAGTTACTACGGATATTTCCTCTGCTATCAATGCGCATCCCAACATTAAAGCACTGACTACTGCTGATTCCCCTATCTTAACTATTTCTTTTATCATATCTTCTAAAAGTTGACTTTGTACCCCATTAAAACACTTACATTTCTCGCTTCATCAATACTCGCACTTAGAGTCAAAACTCCCTCTCTGATTGGAAACTGTACATCAATGGTCGATTGACATTTTATCGCCCACTCTTTTCCCCCGGAGAACTCAGGAAAAGAAAATTTAGCCGATATACTCTCTCCCGGTCTCATAGTAAATCTCTCGGATGCAGAAGTAGTGAATTCAGATGTCTGCACCATTACTTTTAACAACAAACTTACTGTGCACCCACTTCCATTCTGTTGTACACTACTATCCGGTAATATTGACGGGAAAAATTGTGTAATTGCGTTTTCGTTATTTTCATCGGAAGGTAGCATTTTTGTTAAATCATCCCTACCCTGAGAACTTTTACCATTCAGCCCTAAGGAATCGTTTGATCCAACAGTAGCGTTGCGACATAGACAATATAAGTTGAAATCATCTATCATGTAGTATGGATCCCTCCTCGTCCACCTGCCATCGCGCGGATTATAGTAGCGGTAGTTGTAGTA
>CAZJIH010000125.1:0-5346 GCA_964545935.1 uncultured Akkermansia sp.
GTTTTTCACGCCCGGCTGCGGCGGCTTCGGTGAGTGAAAAGACGGCATTGGAGCAGTGGGCTGGGTGAACTTTCGCGGATCGCTTTCGCTTGTTTTCCTGCGTCGGCGGTGGTTCTTCCGGTGCTTCGGGTTCCGGTGGTTCTTCCGCTGCCACCGCTGGTGTGTCCTCCCCGCCGGTTTCGCTCGCCGGCTCAGGTGTTTCCTCTGTATCGGTCTGCTCCGGTGCTTCTGTCTCCGCTGCTACCGAGGGAGTGTCTACCTCCTCGCGCGTATCCTTTGCCGGTTCCTCAACCGATACCGTCCGCTCGGAACTTTCCCTTTTATTTGCTGTCTTATGCCCCGCCTTCCGCGCATGGCGTACTGTGCGCGGCTTATCACTCGTTGTATCCTCATCGCGATCGTACATCCGCCCGATAATGGCTATCCCGAGAACCAGCAGAGCGCACACTACTAGGGAGATCAATCCCCAATGTGCACCTCCCCGTTTAGGTCGTCTTTTATTTCTGATCATCTTTATCTGAACGGTATAGTAGCATACCCCTCGCATCTATGCAAGAGAAAAATGATGATTAACGCAGACCTCAATCAGAAATAAAAAGGTAGGGAGGAGTGCATCGGGGAGGGACATGGATGACTGCAGCTTTAGTTTTATCATTGCAGAACTGAAACTTCTTTGCACTCCTCCGGCCATATTCCATGACCTATCATAAATTCTTCCCACGACAACACTATTTGCTCGAAGGTTTCAGGATTTACTTCAAAATGAGTTATTGTGTGATCACCATGCGGACACAACAGGAACTCTGCATCATTCCCGGCTCGTTTCCACTCCCGACAAAACCACTCCCGCATCTCATAATCCAGCAATGGGTCTTGCATCCCATGTACACAGAATAAAGGTGGTAACTTTTTACGTATCAAGGCACATGGATTTATGCGTTCCGGTTCCTTACATTCCGGTACTACACGCAAACTATGAGCTTCAGCCGCTTCCGGATCCACTATCCCGCGAAATATCACCACTGCCGCCGGCATCAAAGGTAATACATCTTCTTTCCCGAATTGCCACCATCTCCGCTTAACAACAAACGGTTGCATTGCCGCATTCAATGCCATCAACCCTCCCGCGTCCGCACCCGCCACCGATATTCGCTCTGCATCTATCCCCAACCCCCTCGCATTCTCATACACCCACCGCCACGCTTCTGTCCCCTCTTTTATTATTCCTTCAGCTGTAACATTGTACGCTGCATAGGTTCTATACTCCGGTATCATACAAACGACTCCACAATGCGCTAAATGATACGCCCATGCAGCAAAGTCTTCCGGATTCTCCTGCACCCACATCCCACCACTAAAAAATAGGACACAGGGGCTATTTGCCGACGCATCATGCCCCGGCGGCGTAAAAAAATACATACGCAATCTTATACCATCCGCAAACTTCTTCCACTCAAAAGATTTAGCCTCCCGTAATAAAATTTGTTTATACCGTTGCGAAGCCGTCAAACTGTACCCATGATATATTCCACCCATCCTAATATCAGCTAATAGTTTGTTATCGACCATATTTGTGTACTACGTCGCGTGTCGCCTTCCCAAACACGGCGTAGCTAGGTGGTGCATCCGACACCGCGAAACTTCTACAATTCAGTATTGCCACAACGGACGTAAACATATCATGCCAATTTTAGATTGAAAAGTTAAGGGGTTATATCTTTTTGAAGTAATTTTTTGAAGAGGAGGTAGTCGTGGGTACGAGATCGGGAAGTTATGGTAAATTGATATTCACTGCGGTGGGAGTTTTCGAGAACAGCGTTATGAAGGCGGAGGCGGATAGATGATTCGGAATCTGTGCGGCGGTTACGGAGACGCGCCTCTATTTCCGGAAGCGGTAGATAAATAAAGACATCTCGGTAAGCGCTTTGAATGAGGGGATTCGGACAGGAGCGGACGGATGCGGCTCCCTGAATATCGATATCCATGACGACGTTATGACCTTGGGTCAGATGGTGCAGGACATCCGATTGTAGGGTACCGTAGGAATGGTCGTGGACGGAGGCGTATTCGAGGAAATCGCCGGCGGAGATATGTAAATTGAAATCGGTTTGAGATATAAAGTGATAATCTCTACCGTCGACTTCTCCCGTGCGAGGCGGACGCGTGGTACAGGAGACAGAATAGAAAGCGAGACCTTCATCTGCTGCACGGCGACAGAGAGTAGTTTTGCCGGAACCACTCGGGCCGGAGACAATAAGAAGGATACCGAGGGAATTATTCGACATTTTGGACTTGTTCACGTATTTTTTCTAATTCGGTTTTAGCGGAAACAACGATTTGAGCGAGCGGTGCGTTATTAGCTTTTGAAGCGGCTGTATTCAGTTCACGAAAAATTTCTTGGCATAAGAAATCGAGAGAACGGCCGACTGCCCGAGGTTGACGACATATAGCTTCAAATTGTTGAAGATGAGACGACAAACGTGTCAATTCCTCGGACATATCGCACTTGTCCGCATAGAGGGCCAGCTCTTTAACGAGACGCTCATCCGGTTCTTCCGGGGAGAGACCCTGTTCCGTTAAGCGCTTAAATAGCAATTCACGATATCGGAGAGGGACATCCGCCGCGAGTCGCCGGATATCATCGCGCATGCGATACAGTTCAGCGACACGCGATAGTAAGTCTCGGCAAAGGGTTTCGCCCTCGCGCGAGCGCATTTGCATAAAAGCATCCATAGCTTCGGTGAGAGCCGGGGAAAGAGCCTCGCTCCATACCCGGGGCAAGGGCATTATATCCTCCGCAGAATCCGACAACACCCCTATGCGCAGTAAGGCATCCAGACCGAGTTCTACCGGTCGGTGACAGGCTGATGATATAACTTTAAGGTGTTCACAGAGAGAATCTAAACGCTCATGATTGATACAGAGTGTTCCGGCGGAATTTCCGTTTCCGGAACCGAGGGTAACGACAATACACACACGACCGCGAGAGATGCGACGAGCGACAAAATCACGCACGTAGGATTCCAGTTCCGTCCATGAACGCGGCAGATTGATAACATATTCCGGTTGTTTACGATTGATACCGCTTACTTCGACACGGAGGGAAACATTACCGAAGGGGACGGAAGCCGCCCCGAAACCAGTCATACTATTCATGATAAAGGGGAACCGATAATGTGAGAGAGGCGTGCATCGAGGGCGAGTGCCTCGTTGACATTGTATGTTAAATCTTTACGGAGATATTCGATTGAGCGCATACGAGCGATTAAATTCGGCACGGAGGCACGGTTTGCGAGGGATTGAATTTCCGGTATCGAAGGTTTAACATCCTTTGCGTGAGAAGCTAACAGCACCGTCTGACCGAGACAAAGGGTAAACAACTCGAGAATATGGGAACGACGTGCCAGGTACTCCGTTTCGATCATAGCGATAGTCGCGTCTTTTTGTCTACTTTCCCAATCACTGACTCCGGTAACTTCTGCAAAATGTTTAGCTTCTGCCTTGACAGCTGAGGTAAGACGTTCCGTAATTTCCGCGCGTTCATTTTCCATAAATTCCTGAAAGTCGGCGCGCAGAGCTAATGCGGCTAAATCCGAACCGATGTTAGCCAAAGCTTTACGAAGGATAGGTAAGAAACGGGATTGAACATCATTTAAGCGTTCACCTTGTTCCGGGGAAGCCAGATCAATGCGAATACAACGTGAACGAATCGTCGATAACAGACTATCAGCCAGTTCCGTAGCAAGGATAATGAGGGTTTGTTCCGGAGGTTCCTCTAAAGTTTTAAGAAATGCATTTCCGGAATCTTCAGTTAAACGGTCTGCCTCACATACCGCAATTAATTTGGTAACTCCCGCCGGCACGACTGTATGCAGGAAATCATCCGAACTACGGATACTATCGATGGTGATGGTACGGATTTTAGAATTCGGGCGGATGACACGGCAACCGGGATGAAGAATAGTTTCCGGAGATTCTGCGTGAATACCGCATAGGAATTCAGCGAGTTGAAGGATAAGGCGGTCAGTACATTCCTTTGCTCCGGTAAGAAGGAGGGCATGAGGCATACGCTCGCTATGGTATGCGTGCTTCAATAAATCGAAAGCATGTTCCGGTGTAAAAGGCATAATTTATTCAGGGTAAGAACCAAGTACTTTTAACATTGAACCGGCTCGCTTTAATTCTTCTAAACAATTTTTTAACGGTGGGACAAGCTCGTGTCCCTCAACATCGATATAAAAGAGATATTCCCAGGAGATATTGCGACTCGGACGGGAGTCAATACAATAAATATTGATAGCATATTTTTTGAAAAGCAGGAGTACATCAGCCAGAGACCCCGGTACATGAGGAACACCGAAACAAATGGTTGTACGGTCTTTTTGTGATGGTTGCGAAAAATGTTTACCGATAACCGCAAAACGCGTCGTGTTCGAAGCATTGTCCTGAATGTTTGCATCTAGGACTTCTAAATTATAAAGTTTTGCAACTAAACGACTACCTAAAGCAGCGGCTCCGTTTGAACTTTCTTGTCGTGCCATTTGAGCGGCAGCGGCTGTAGAAGCGGTAGATATCTGTTCTGCATGCGGAAGTTTTTGCTGTAACCACCGACTGCATTGTCCGAGTACCTGGGGATGAGAATATATAATTCGTATATTTTCGCGCGGAATAGCCGCTAATAAACAATTTTGAATACTTTGCATACATTGAGCACAGATACGCACAGAGGAGCCGGCGACAAGTAAATCCATGGTCTGTGTAACAAAACCGGCAGTATTATTTTCGATAGGTACCACCGCGTATTCAACTTCCCCGCGCTCAACTGCTTCAAATACATGCGAAAAACTCGGAAAAGGAAATAAAGAAACACTATCACCGAAACGAGCTAAAGCCGCTTGGTGACTCCATGTTCCCTCCGGGCCTAAGTATCCGATGCGAAGTCCTCCCTCCGATAAATATCCGCAACTGATAATTTGACGGTAAATACTTAAGAGAGCTTCCTCCGGTAAAACTCCGGCATTTAATTCGGTTAATTTGGCACGTTGAATACTTTCACGTTCCGGGACGAAAAGTTTGGCTCCGGATTTTGCTTTTATTTCACCTATGCGATGTACAATATGCATACGCTCTTTAAGTAACGCGACAATTTGTGCATCGACGTGATCAATTTGAGCCCGTAATTCGTCAATTTCCTTCATGTGGGCGGAATTATACCATATCCCTTCAGGTATGGCAAGACTGAACCGCTGCTCCTGCCGCCCCGCCCCGATGCCCACCACGCCTTCCCCCCAGCCGCATTTTTGATTTTAGATTTTAGATTTTTGATTGAGGAATAATGCGCGCTCC
>CAZJIH010000126.1:0-5336 GCA_964545935.1 uncultured Akkermansia sp.
ACGGTGATACCGCCGCGAAATTGGCTCAGGAACACGCTGAAGCATACCACAAGCGAAGTTCCGTTGTGTACACGCTACTCTATTCCGAAAAACGAGACCAAGCTTACCGCGATGTGTGTGAAAAACTGAACCGGTGAACCGCTGCTCCTGCCGCCCCGCCACCCATGCCCGCCGCGCCTTCCCCCCCCCTCCGCATTTTTGATTTTTGATTTTAGATTTTTGATTGAAGAATAATGCGCGCTCCGTTGCGCGTCCCGCCACGGAAACGATCCCGCCCAACGCAAGCGGTGCTCCACGGCTTTGCTTCGTAACTAACTTGCGATCCTTGCGCCACGGAAGCGCCTAACTTCTTAAATCCTAAATCAAAAATCTAAAATCGTAAATGCGGTTGGGAGGCGGGCATTGCGGAGGGGCAGCGGTTCAGTGGCGGAGCAGCGGTTCAGTGGTGAGAGACACTTGTGGGATTTTGATTTTTGATGGAGAGGTTAGGTATTGTTGCGGCGCGGAAATATTCCGAAAGTGAGTCGTTACTCAATGTCAGACAGTCATTTTTTTTTCGGGACAGGTTCGGTAATCGTTTGCCGGATATCCTTGACAAGGGGGTAAGTAGGTGGTAGAATGAGTGTGAAAAGCGGGAGGACATGGGAAAGACATTGTATGAGAAAGTATGGGATGCGCACAACGTGGGTACACTACCGGATGGGCGTGCTCAGGTGTTTGTGGCGACACACTATGTGCACGAAGTGACGTCGCCGCAGGCTTTTGCGATGCTGCGGGAGAGAGGCATACCGGTGTTACACCCGGAGCGCACATTCGCGACAGTTGACCACATCATACCGACGGATGACCAACGAGAACCTTTTGCGGATGCGCGAGCGCAGAAAATGATTACCGCTTTACGCAATAATTGCGCGCAAGCAGGTATACGTTTTTTTGATTTGCCGAGCGGTCAACAGGGGATCGTACACATGATCGGTCCGGAATTGGGAATTACACAGCCCGGTATGACTATAGTATGCGGCGACTCCCATACTGCCACACACGGCGCCATGGGAGCCGTGGCTATAGGCATCGGAACGACCCAAGTGAGGGATGTACTTGCTACGCAGACCTTGGCTCTTTCCCCGTTGAAAGTGAGGCGTATACGTGTGGAAGGAAGTTTGCGGACGGGAGTAACCGCGAAGGATGTGGCTCTGCATATCATCGGCAGACTCGGTGCCCAAGGTGGCTTGGGGTTCGCCTACGAATTCGCCGGTTCAGTGGTAAAACAAATGGATATGGACGGACGCCTGACTCTCTGCAATCTCGCTATCGAAGGCGCGGCTCGCTGCGGTTACGTCAACCCCGATGAGGTCACATTCGCCTACCTGAAAGGGCGTCCGTACGTTCCCCAAAGAGAAGAATGGGACAGAGCAGTGGAGAGATGGCGTAGCTTCGCGAGCGATGCCGACGCAGTCTACGATGACGAAGTATGCATAGATGCGGAGGACATCGAACCTACGGTCACTTGGGGTATTTCGCCGGACATGAGTGTAAGAATCTCGGAACCCTTGCCGCAGCTTGAACAAGCCAAGAATGAAGAGCAACGCCAAGCATGGCAAACGGCATACAAGTATATGAACTTCAAACCGGGTGAGTATCTGCTTGGGAAAAAAACGGATGTCGTATTCATAGGTTCCTGCACGAACGGACGTTTGCAGGATTTTCGTGCCGTCGCTCCCCTGCTGAAGGGTAAACACGTAGCTCCGGGTGTCCGCGCACTGGCTGTCCCCGGTTCACAAATGACCGCTGCTCAGTGTGAGGAGGAAGGCATAGCGGATATTTTTCGCGCGGCTGGTTTTGAATGGCGTTTGCCGGGGTGCTCCATGTGTCTCGCTATGAATGCGGATAAACTCGTGGGAGACCAGCTTTGCGCTTCCACCAGCAATCGTAATTTCAAAGGACGACAAGGTAGCCCAACCGGTCGTACCCTCCTGATGAGCCCCCTTACAGCGGCAGCCTGCGCCATAACCGGTGTGGTATCTGACCCGAGAGAAATTTTAGAGAGATAAGAAAGCTATGGCAGTTTTATTACAATCAATTACCCGCATCACCGGCAAAGCAGTACCCGTGCCAGGGGCTAATATGGATACAGACCGTATCATCCCCGCGCGTTTCCTGAAATGCGTAACCTTTGATGAATTAGCCGGTAAGATGTTTTATGATGAACGTTTTACGGCGGAGGGTAAAAGCAAGGGACACCCCATAGACGCCCCTCAACACGCGGGGGCTTCGCTCATGATCGGAGGCGAAAACTTCGGGTGCGGCTCATCGCGTGAGCATGCTCCGCAGGCAATTAAACGCTCCGGCATTCGCGCTATCGTCGCGGAAAGTTTCGCGGAAATCTTTTTCGGGAATGCCTGTGGTATCGGGCTACCCTGCGTGTGCGCCGGGACTGACAACCTAAAACGCGTCCTTGCCTGTATCTCCGAATATCCGTCTGCTCTGTGGACACTTGATTTACTTACTATGAACCTGACGTGTGAATATGAAAATATACCGGTTAGTATGCCGGATGAGCCGCGAGATGCTTTTATCAGCGGTCGCTGGGATACTGTGTCTGAGCTCATGAACGCGGCTGAGCGTGTTGAAACTCTCTCTCGCCGTTTACCTTTACCTACCTACCATTCCCCAAATTATGCTGGTTGATCTTACTCCCATTGTGGTCAGCGGTGTCATCGATAATACAACTCGTGATTCCACCGAATTGACCTTACGCTTTGCCAAAGATTCAAAAGAGCTATGTCTGGCGATCGTTGGTAATTGCATGGGCGATATTGCAGGCTGCCGAGTCTCCTTTGAACGACGAAAAAAAATTACGCAGGCTAATACCTTGATGGCAGGTCTCCATCGCTTTGTTAAGGGTATGCGTTCTTATAAAGGAGATTATATCATGGGTGACATGACTTTTTCTCGCCGTGAACCTTCCCGCAGTGATTCCGATTCCCTCGTGAATATGCTCTCTCTCGAATTTTTCCAAAGTATCGAAACTCGTGTACTCATCGAAGGTTCTGAATTTGCGTGTACCGATATCTCCCTCCCAAGTTGGGAATGTTCAGGTCCATCTCAAAGTGCTCAGGCTATGTTGAATGTTGTCGCTTTGGCCGACCATATACGTCTCAATGTGAAAAAATTTCGTGGACCGGGGCTAAGTTTACTCGATGAACAGATGCCGGAATGCCGGTGGGACCGCGTGCTTAATCAAGCGGAGGCTTACATGAATATTATGCCATCGATTTACAGTAAATATCGACCGGACCCACGTGGTTTAGAATCAGCTGCTTTCGTTCTTGACCGAATGGAACTACTGGATAATTTGGCCGCCGAAAATGAAGAAAATCGGGAATATAACATATGGAATGACTGGAATGATTGGGGGGTGACAGATTTTATGGAGCAGGATGAAGCAGATAAGCTGCACCGTGCTATGCGTACCCCGCTCTTCCACGCTGTTTCTCGTCTCATCGCTTTTATTCGTGAACATATTACCTCCCAAGCGGAGCGTTACATGAAGGATCGTGCCGTTGAACAACTCTTGGCTGTTTTTGCCGGACTTATCTCTCAAACTTTGGCTACGGTTATGCTCCTTCACGAAAGAAAGAGGGGTACCAAACAACTTATACTTACCCGGGCAAAAACAATTTCTCAGCGCCTTCATGAACTATCTGTCAAAGCTCATGAATGCTTACCAAAAGGCGTTAGTTCCCGCTTTTGTACAGCAACAAACGAAATACTTGTCCAACTCCGCAACATCGTTCACTAAAACCCGAAAGGTAGTATGTACGTACCTCATGAAAGGCGTAGATTTATTCTTGCCGTACTTGAACAACGCGGTTATATTCGCACGGCGGCTATCGCAGATGAACTTAAAGTTACGGAGGAAACTATTCGTAATGACCTTATTTCCTTACAAAAACAAGGGCTCTTACAACGTGTGCGTGCCGGTGCTCGCTACCTCCCCCCGGCTGGTAATTCTCTCAATTCAGCACATCTGAGCTCTCAATATATCGGCATTTTGCAACAACTCCTGCCAAAAGGGTGTTGTCTCTACGCAGATGACACTCCCCTTATGCGTTGCATGCTCACCCACCTAGACGAAGGGGATTATTCCGTGGTAACTCCCTCGCTCTTCCTTGCTCAGTCTCTGTGTGTCCCTGCCCTCCCCCACCGTGTCCTGCTGCCTAGCGGTACCCTCCATAAATCTTCTCATTTGATAGATGCAGGCGATGACTCTGACATGGCGAATTTTTTGTACAGGCACCGACCGGATATCGCCCTGCTCTGCCCACCTACTGTCGCCGATCCTTACTCTATCTCTTACCACTACGCTTTACAAGCTCGCTGGGCTGTGACCGCCTCCCAAATTGCTTCCCTGCGCTTCCTTATTATCATGCCCGATGTAAAACACAATTTATCTACTAATCGTATTCAATTGACCCCCAACCACATCATCGGTCCGGAAAATCTTCCCTCGGAATTTCACCACTTACCACACAATTTTTTCCCTATCGTCACTGCCGATGATATACGTGAGGCTGTTCAAAGCTGAACCATTACCAGCCTCAATCCACTTAGGTGTACACGTTCTCTCCTACTCGATTGACGATTGAGTGGGCATGTGCTGACGGAATCACCGCTCGCCGGTACGGGACCGACGAGCGGATGAAATTGCACCTGTCTTAACCATCAAAAACCGATTCTTACGCCCAATGCTCCGTTCCATGTCGCGGCGTGGGCGCGTAAATCGCCGCCGGCGTTGAAATAGAGCTGCGAGTACCGAGTCACCGGAACATTTATCCCGGCTCCGATTTGAAAAGCAGTTGTACCAGCACGGGCACTCTGAACAGTCTGCGTGTATGTTGGGTCCGCCTGCAAAGCCACATCCGCACTGCTGCAGCGGTCTCCCATGTCTTGGGCAACATTCATGCGTAGCTCCGTGCTGATGGTACGATTGGCGACTTTCCCGGTCTCTATCGCTGCCATCCAGCGTGCACCGAGTCCGAGTGTCACCGTGTCACGCGTCTGTTTGTCGGCATTCAAACTGAGTCCACCGGCACCGGTTTCGCTGAAGGCATCCATGCTCGTGTGCGACACCGCCACACTGAATAGCGGCTGGAGTATCTGCTTGTGATTATCCTTGTCCGGGTACAGATCATACGTCAGTTCCCACATCGCGCCGAGACTGCTACCACTCGAGGTACTCTTAGCCGCGCAGGTCTCAAACGTGCGCTTCAGGGATGCCTCACTGACACCGAAGGTCGCGACCAACGTATTCCCCCAGCGTCCGTTCTTCGCCT
>CAZJIH010000127.1:0-5205 GCA_964545935.1 uncultured Akkermansia sp.
CCGGGTACCCCGCGAAAGCGGTCGTGTACAGCACCTATCCCATCCAAAGATATACCCACGTATGCCACTCCGAATTGCTTAAACATTTGAGCGAATTCACGCGTAATTCGTGTCCCGTTAGTGGAAATCGTCACCTTGAGACGTCGCGACGCGGCTCGTCCCAATAATTGAGGTAGGTGCGGGTGCAGCAGGGGTTCGCCTCCGGATAAAAGCAGGGCATTGATTCCGTAATCCGCTAAATCATCAATTACGTCATAGCACTGCGCGAGTGTCAATTCCCCGGGGTAACGCTCGGCGTGTGAATCAGCGTAGCAATGTATGCAGCGTAAATTACAGGTACGTGTAATATTCCATACAACGATAGGCTTTCGTGTGCGCGATGCAACAGGTGCGCATGCCGTATCGTTTGCGTGGGTTATCCCGTATCGCAGGGAATCGGCAGGTTGGTCTATGCCTGCCCAAAGTCGTGAGATATTGATCATGTCGCAGCACTGTCGCGTAAGGCGACGGGTATGTAGTTACAGAGAGGTTCAGGGGCAAAGGCGTCACCGTAAACTCCGTACGCGCGGGAACGCGACCCGCCGCATATGCGGCGAAATTCACACACTCCGCACTTGCCGACCAAAGCATCATCATCCCGCAAGCGTCGCATGAGTGGGTGCTCCCGGTACAGCACCGTCAGATTCTCCTTTCGTACATTGCCCAGTACGATGGGTAAAAAACCGCTTGGCTGTACATCTCCCGTATGCGAAATAAAGAGTACGCCTTTTCCGTCACGTGTGGGTATCAGACGCCCCGTCGACGCGGCACCGGCTTGCGCCGCCTGCAAAAGTACGCGCCGGAAATGGTGCCCTTCCGTGGTTTTAACGGCAAAAGGTAGCCGGTCTCGCCATTCGAGGAGTCGGTGCCATACGTGTTCGAGTTCGTCGGCTGTGGGCAGGTCCCGCGCATCGGCTCGTCCGGTCGGTACCAACACAAATAAACTCCATACATCCGGCTTCACCCGCTTCATAAGCTCCGCAAACTTATCAAACTCCGGCAGGGTCGTGCGCGATACCGTCGTGTTGACTTGGAGCATGATCCCCGCGTTTTTCACACGTTGTGCCGCTTCTAACGTGCGTTCAAAGGTATGCGGCACTCCACGGAAGCGGTCGTGTGTCTCGGCGGTCGCTCCGTCTAAACTGAGGCTGATGCTGCTTACTCCGGCTTCCTTCAATTCCCCGAAATCCGCCCGCAAAAGAAGAGGTGTCGCCGCCGGACTAAGTGCTACTCGTACCCCGGTTTCTCTCGCCGCCCGTATGATCTCCGTCAAATCCCGTCGCATCATCGGGTCTCCGCCGGTTATTACCAGCATCACGGGATTCAATTCGTGTATGTCTGCCACAAGTTGCCGCGCTTCCTCCTGTGTCAATTCCTCCGGATGCGCCCTCGCCTGTGCCACCGCACGACAATGCCTACACGCCAATGCGCATGCACGTGTTACCTCCCAAAATACAATAAACGGTCGCTCGCTGTAGTCTATCCCCTGCACCGCCGCTTATTTTACACGACAATGAACAAAATTCAAATCTAAAATAAAAATCTCCCCACCATCCGTATCACACCACAAGGGGCATCAACCTCACGGAAACCTTATTCACACATCACGCAGCTTCTCGCCTCCTCTACCCGCGCAACTCTCTTACGCCTAACTCCTTCACTTTGTCCCTCGTACTTATTCCACTCTGCGTCTTCCTGCCATAGTTCCATCCCCCACCACTAAGGCTTCCATTTTCTCGGGTCAGATGAGGTGTCATTCAAGGTACCATCAAAAAAATTTCTGAATTGTGGGGGAAAAAGAGATTTTATGCTTGCAAGGTGAGCAAAAATGTGCTAAAAATGTGGTCACCATGAAGCGCATACTTCTCTCAGCATTGCTTATGACGTTGGTGGGTTCGGTTTATGCAGACATTCAAGCCCCTCCCG
Source organism: uncultured Akkermansia sp. (assembly GCA_964545935.1). Lineage (GTDB taxonomy): Bacteria > Verrucomicrobiota > Verrucomicrobiia > Verrucomicrobiales > Akkermansiaceae > Akkermansia. The sequence goes on from CAZJIH010000127.1 coordinate 1,966, forward strand.
CTTCGGAGTACACAGCGACCCGTAAATTAGGGCGCGCAGTAGGTAATATTATATGGGGACTTGAGGAAATACCTGTCACCATACTGCGTTGGCAGGATCGCGAAGGTGATTATGCGGGATACTCAGTCGGAATTGTGGAAGGCTTTTCACGTGCCTTTACCCGTATGGGCTACGGCTTTTACGAAATGGTAACCTTCTGGGCTCCCACATATAAGTGCACCTACCGTCCGCCTTATCAAGGCAGCTGTGGACGCAACGGTCTGAAAGAATACAATACTTGGTCGGGATTCTCCGAATTCCCCGAGGAGCTCGGCTTCCAAAGCAAGTATGGTATTTACTCGCGCCGAAGCCTCGATTAATCCACTGTGGCGTCGTCTCAATTTACTACCGCATCTCCGTTCGGAATATGCGGTAGTGGATTCGTTTTAATACTTTATATCCGGCAGAATAGAATTACACATGAAGAATCTGTTAACAATCGAAGGATTGAATAAGGAGGCTATCCTCGAAATATTGGCACTGGGGCATCGCTTGAAAGCGGAGCGTGGTCACCACAAAGAACAACCGCTTGCCGGTCAAACTTGGGCTCTCATCTTTTCCAAATCTTCCACTCGTACGCGTGTATCCTTTGAAGTCGGTGTAACGGAACTCGGAGGACGCCCCATGTTCTTGACCACTCGCGACACGCAATTAGGACGCGGCGAACCAGTGAAAGACACAGCTCGTGTGCTGGGTCGTATGGTTCATGGTGCCATCATCCGTACATACGCACAGAGTCATGTCGATGAATTCGCTGTCTATTCAGGGATACCGACCATCAACGCTCTTACGGATCAAGAGCATCCGTGTCAAATACTCGCGGATTTGTTGACTTTAGAGGACATCTATGGGATAGGGGCATGGAAGGACATGAAAGTAGCCTTTATGGGTGACACCAATAACAACATGGGGCGTTCTTGGATGTGGGCAGCAAAACACCTAGGGTTTACCTTGGCTCTGGGGGGACCCCGACAGGCTTTGCCGAGTGATGATTTACTCGCGCAAATTGACTACCCGGGAATTATCTGTACCACCGACCCCGTAGAGGCTGTACGCGATGCTACTGTCATCAACACAGATACTTGGATATCAATGGGACAGGAAGCGGAGAAGGGCACCAAGGAAAAAGCCTTCTATCCCTACCAAGTAAACGAGAAATTGCTCGTTCACGCCGCTCCGAAGCACAGCGTTTTTCATTGTCTGCCGGCATACCGTGGTTACGAAATTACCGATGATGTGCTGGAAAAGCATGCCGGTGCTATTTTCACCGAAGCGGAGAATCGTCTGCACGCTCAGAAAGCCATCCTTTACATACTTGCTCACCATGAACTATAACGAACGCGTCGATGCTCTGCTGGATGATTTATCAGTCTTCGATGACTGGCAGGAGCGCTACGAATTTATCATCGCCTTAGGTCACCGATTACCTGCCATGCCGGAAATATACCGTCGCGATGAAAATCTCATTCGTGGTTGCCAGAGCCAAGTATGGGTCGGTACCGAGATGCAAAACGGTCAATTACTCATTCACGCCGACAGTGATTCCCTGCTCACTAAGGGGCTCATCGCCATCTTTGTGCGTCTGCTATCGGGGCTTACCCCACAGGAAATTGTTGCGGCGGACATACGGCGTTTGGATACATCGGGTCTCAGGGAGCACCTAGCGTCTACCCGTGCCAACGCTCTGACGACCATGGCAGATACGATACGCCGAGCGGCGGCTGCATACTGCGAAAATCCACCTACCCCATGATTCATGCTCTCGCGAATCTCCTAGAGGAGCGTCAAAGGATTTTTTCACCCGACTGTGATGCCTATCGTCTCCTTCCGGAAGATATGTTGTGGAGGGGGGTGAGTATCGATTACCTCGCCGGTCGCTTTCTAGTCTCGCTGCGCAATACCCAATTACCGGAACAGCTACGTGCTTGGTTGAAAGAGCAGGATGCCGATACCTACATCAAAGAGTTGACTCACGGTGAGATGAAACCGCCTGTGCCGCTGAGTCCCCCTGCCCTGCCTACTCAATTTCATGTGTCGGAAGAGGGTGCTCTATTCCTAGTCGATATGGAAAATGGTTACTCGCAGGGCTTCTTCCTTGATCAACGTGTCAATCGTGTGGATCTGCGAAAACGCTGCTGTCGGGGCAATAGGGTACTGAATCTCTTTGCCTACACAGGTACCTTTTCCGTGAGTGCAGCCTTAGCCGGTGCCGTTACTACTACGCTCGACCTCGCTCAACCCTGCCTAGACCGCGCACGTGAAAATATGACACTCAACGGCATCGATCCCTCTCTCCACTTTTTCTGTCGCGGAGATGCCTTCGAATGGTTGCTCACCTTTGCCCGTCAGGGCCGCCGTTTCGATTTTATCGTGCTGGACCCGCCTACTTTTGCCCGCGATGCCCACGGGCGTGTCCGCAGTGTAAAAAAGGATTACACAGAACTAGTGCGGCGTGCTGTCGGCTGTCTTGCCCCTACAGGCGGTCAAATCCTCTGTACTACTAATTGTCGTAGCGTCAGCTCTGATGATTTTCGAAAAATGGTACAAGCCGGTGCCCCACACCATTCTTCCCTCAGGTCTGTCCGCATGCCCTTTGATTTTTTACCCGATAATTACCTCAAAACAATATGGTTGAACTACAGACCGCCGCAAGGCTGACATCTCCCGCTACATCGTCGATTTTTGTTCGGTATTTCTGCCGCTTCCCCTCTTACCCGGAGAAGGCGCCGGATGCGGAGGCGAGAATAAATGGGATGCTCGCAGATTTCGGGGATGTGAAGGCATCGTGCTTTGCCGATGCTATGGGTATACGCTGAATACTTTCCTACGATTTAACCTTATGGATGCTCAATTATCACCCATTGAACAAAAAGCAATGGCTCTTTTTCGTCGACCGCCGCTGCGTTTGAATTGCGCCCAGACTGTTTGCGCCGCCATGGGAAGGGATGACCTAGTACCTGCTATGCAAAATTGCAATGTCGGAAAAGCTCCGGGCGGCACCTGCGGCGCTCTCTATGCCGCTATTTGTGTGGCTCCGGAACGTGAACATGAGTTGCGCGATGTTTTCTGTCATACCCTCGGCGCCGATACCTGTGCCCAACTGAAACGAGATGGTCGTGTCCCCTGCCCGCAGTGCGTGTGCACAGCTGTAAAAACACTGCACAGTCCCGCCACACCAAGTACGAAGGACGATGTACGAAG
>CAZJIH010000128.1:0-5046 GCA_964545935.1 uncultured Akkermansia sp.
GTGTTTGTTGCTGTTCATGGCGTGTGGGTGTCAGCAGCAGACAGTGGAGTCGGCGTTACGTACGCCGCAACCGTTTAAATTTCAACCGATGACGAAACCGATTAAGGCAAGGAGTATGGCGAGGTTAGCGAGGGAAGCGAACATCAAGATACGCATGGTACCCGCTAATTCACGGCAGCGGCGAGCCGCTAGACGAATACGACCTACCTTTTTAACTATTCACAGCACATCGAATCACTCCTCCTCGGCAACGGCTATGCAACATTCACGTGCACTATGCCGCGGGGCTTTTACCAATCGCAGTTGGCATTTTACTGTTGACCAGTACATGGTTGTACAAAATTTACCACTTACGGAAAGCGGATGGCACGCCGGGACAGCTGCCGGGAATTATAATTCACTCGGGATAGAAATGTGCGAGTGTGAGAATCGGGGACAGAATCATTTTCGGACGTGGGATCGGACAGCTAAGCTTGTAGCTGTGCTCATGAAGCGTTACAACATCAATTTACGGCATGTGGTACCTCACTACCACTGGACCGGTAAAAATTGTCCGACTCCCCTGCTTTCCGGAGGGCGTCCCGGTCCCAAGTGGGGGTGGTTTTTGTCGCGTGTAGATTACTATTATCGCTGTATCAACGGCGGTAGGCCCAATCGCTGATGGCTGATACACACACGATTTTACCTGCCACCGCGCTAAAAACGCTCACCTTTCTTACCGCACGTGAGCAAAAGGCACTGCACGCGTCGTCGCTCGACAGTGTAAGCGATTTGCTTCGTATCCCTCCCCGCCGTTACGAAGATCGCCGTACATCTCCGTCGCTTGCTACATTGCCCGTCGGCGAAAATGTCTGTTTACCATTGCGTATTTACTCGGCTGAGTGGCGTGTGGCTTACAAACGCTACTACGAAGTAGGTGCCGGTGACCCGGAGAATCCGGATGGTCCCCGAATTATGCTACGCTGGTACAATATGCCCTACATCGCTCGTTTGCTGGCCATCGGGATGCAACTGTCTGTATACGGGAAATTAAAATATCATGCCGGGCAATTAGTATTATACAATCCTGATTTTGAAGTACTTAACGAAGAAGAACAAGCAGGTTTACGTTTAGCGGCTGCAGCGCTCGGAGACGGTACCGGGAACCTCGCGACATCGGCTCCGCGCTTTATACACACCGGGCGTATCGTTCCCATTTACAGAGCCTTGCCCGGTATATCGGCTCGTGGCTACCGCGAACTCATTTATAAACTACTCTCACAGCTTTCTCCCGAGGGTAAATGGGAGGACTACGACTCCGCGCCGTCCTACCCTATGCACCTTGCTTTGCGTGATTTACATTTTCCGCCGGATGAAGCTACCGCGCATAAAGCACGTTTACGCTTTGCCCTCTCGGAATGCTTTGCGCGACAATTCGCTGTAGCGTGGCGGCGTTCGCAGGCTCGCTCAAAACCGGGACAAATTACCGTGACAACCGACTACTACTGCCGGGAACTCCTACAGGCTCTCCCTTTTCAACTAACAGCGGCGCAACAACGCTGTATCGCGGAAATTCGTGCCGACATGTCGCGTCCCATTCCCATGAATCGTCTGCTGCAGGGGGATGTCGGGAGCGGCAAAACTCTCGTCGCACTCTATGCTATGCTCTTGTGTGTGGAGAGTGGGAAGACTGCCGCTCTTATCGCGCCTACACAAATCCTCGCCGAGCAGCATTACCAAAATTTTTGCCGTCTCCTGCGAGGCATGGATATCCGTATCTCTTTACGTACAGCGGGGCATGTCGATGATTCCGACTTTGTTTCCGAACCCGGCTGTGGGGTGTCAGCGCAAAGAGACTCCCAACCGCGTTTGCTTATTGGTACGCATACCCTGCTCTACCCCAAAAATCGTCCCTCCGACTTGGGTCTGGCTGTCATCGATGAACAACACAAATTCGGAGTTATGCAGCGTGAAACTTTTATCCGCTCCGGGAAAAATCCGGATGTACTGGTCATGACCGCGACTCCCATTCCTCGTACCTTAACCCTTACAATTTACGGAGATCTGGATGTATCAATTATCGATGAGCTCCCGCCGAATCGCGGTCAGGTAGTTACGGTTCTGCGCAATCCGCGCCACATGCAGCGTATCATCAAATTTTTGCGTAATGAACTTAAAGCCGGTCGTCAAACATATATTATTTCCCCGCTCATCGAAAAGAGTGAAATAAGCGAACGAGCCGCCGCAACTGCCGAAGCAGAGCATTGGCGTGAACTTATACCGGAGGCAAGTATCGGACTCCTGCACGGTCGTATGCCCCTCCCGGAAAAAGAAGCCGCTATGCGGGATTTTTATCGCGGTGATACCCAAGTTCTCGTCGCTACGACTGTGGTAGAAGTCGGAGTGGATGTCCCGAATGCTACCGTCATGCTTATCAATGACGCTTCTTCCTTCGGTCTTTCCCAACTTCATCAACTACGAGGGCGCATCGGTCGCGGTTCACAGAAATCATACTGTATCCTTCTCTCCGAGGCACCTGCCGGCGACCCGGCTCGCGAAAAGTTGCTTGCGTTGTGTTCGTCGTCCGATGGTTTTGAAATTGCCGAGTACGATCTACGACTTCGGGGACCGGGGGATGTATTCGGTACAGTGCAAAGCGGTCTCTCAGCCGTCAATTTCCCGGAATGGCTCGCCGATACGCGTCTCATCTACCGAGCCAATGACATCGCGCAAAAAATCCTCCGCGATGACCCCAACCTCATACGTCCCGAGCACCACGACCTCCTCATGCGCATGCAAAATGCGCCGAGAGAGTCTATTACATCTTAACCGCAGTCCCTCCGCAATGCCCACCCCCCTTCCCCATTTACGATCATTGATTGACGATTGAAGAAGTTAGGCGCTGCCGTGGCGCAGGGATCGGAAGTTAGTGACGAAGCAAAGCCGGGAAGCGGTGCATGTGGTGGAGGAGATTCCCTCCCATGGTGGGACGCGCAATGGGGCGCTGCACTATTCCTCAATCAAAAAAGCGGCGGGGAGGAGGGCATTGGGGAGGGACCGCGGTTCACTCTCTGTGTTCACCGAGGGAAGCTGCCAGCGCAGCAGCCACCGCGCGGAATGCCGCGGCGACTTGTGATTGCGCCGGGTCCCGGAGCGCAATAGGCTTGCCGGCATCTCCGGCGGCACGGGTATCTATGTCCAACGGTATTTTCCCGAGTAGGGGAACTCCGAGTTTTTCAGCCTCTGCTTCTCCCCCACCTTCGCCGAAAATGTGGTATATTATGCCGTCACTCGGGCATACAAAGTAACTCATATTTTCAATGATACCGAGGATGGGTGTATTCACACGCGAGAAGAGCCCTACCGCTTTTCGGGCATCGATGAGAGCGACTTCCTGCGGGGTGGTCACGATGACGGCACCCGCTAGGTCAACTGTTTGCACGATAGTGAGTTGTATATCTCCTGTACCCGGTGGCAAGTCGAGGATGAGGAAATCCAGCCCTCCCCAGTCCGTATCTCGTAAAAATTGTTGGACGTAACGCGTAGCGAGTGGTCCACGCACAGCCACCGGCGCATCTTCATCAACCAATAATCCCATGGATAATAATTTGATGCCCGCCGTTTCCACAGGTAAAAATTGTTCCTTATCCGAGCATCCCGGACGTTCCTTGGTACCGAACATGAGAGCCATGGATGGTCCGTAGATATCCAGATCGAGTAGCCCCGTGCGGTATCCGAGACGCGAGAGTGCTACGGCAAGATTGGCGGACACCGTGCTTTTGCCCACTCCTCCTTTACCGGAAGCCACGGCAATGACGTGCTTCACGCCGGGAACGGATGATTTCCAATCCGCCGGATTGTCGGAACCGATAGAATTTTTCTTTGCCTGCGGCGCACGGTGTTCGATATTAACATCGAGCTTGGAAAGCCCCGGAAGTTCCTTGACCGTCCCCGTTACACTCTCGTATATGTATCGCGGTATGTCGGAATTAGCGCTTTCAACTACGAGATCAATGGTTACTTCCCCGGTAGGGGTTACCTGCACATCCTTCACGAGTCCAAAAGATACAATATCACGTGAAAAACCGGGATATTTAACGGTGGAAAGCGCAGCACGCACAAGTGCAGCGGAAAGGGACGGTGAATCAGTCATGACTTTTTTCAGAGTGAACGTTACGAAAGAGTTTCCAAGGCATTAGAATGGCTTCGATACAGGTTGTAAAGACGGAGCAGAGAGCACGAAACAGACGTACCGCCGGGTGAAGAACGCAGTGCAACCAACTTACACGATCGTATAGGACGCTGAGTATCACGATACCGGCTATGCTGTAAAACTTTACGTCGATCCCCATGTGCCAATGGACACCCGCATGCTCCAGTCCCATTTCGGTACAAAGGGCGAGACCCACAAACCCAACCAATAAAAAAGCCGTAAATTTGAGTACGGGAAATTTTTCAATGAGACCGATGCACCAACCTGCCACAATTCGCAAAGCTGCAATGCCTATGAACACACCCACACAAACTACCCAGATGTGTAGGTGCTCGGGGATTTCTCGCACGCCGTTGATCATTCCGACCGCCGCTACAACATTGTCCAAGGAAAGTGAAAGGTCCATCAATTCAATACTGCAAATTGTTGCCAATAAACTTTTCCCGACTGTATGCGCTGCCATATCACCGCCTTTTTTGGATACCGGGTGCAACCGTAAATGCGCTGCTGCTAAGTAGATTAAATAGAGTGCACCGAACCACTTGACCCAAGGATTATGCATGAGCCAAGCCACGAGTGCCAAAGCGATTCCCCGGAATAAATACGCCCCCACCAGCCCCCACCGTAAAGCCGCTTTCTGCTGATTCTTAGGCAAATGTGATGCCATGGCAGCTATCCCCAAGGCATTGTCCACGGATAACAACCCCTCGATGAGTATCAATCCGATTATGATCTTCCCGCTCGCAGTTAGGAAAGTCGTCCAATCTTCAATACCCAGCCAAGTTATCAACATATCCATCGTTGGCATGCCTCGTATTGTACCACTAACTCCTCAAAATGCAAGAACTGTCACA
>CAZJIH010000129.1:0-4915 GCA_964545935.1 uncultured Akkermansia sp.
CTTAAATCGTCAATCAAAAATCTAAAATCGTAAATGCGGTGGGGAGGAGGGCATTTGTGGAGGGACTGTGGTTCAGTGGTTCAGGGTATCTCATTTTAAATGCGATTTGCAAGCTAAAAATTGCGTTTTCCCTCAAAAAAAATAAATTAAGCCATGGTGTCGGGAGAAAAAATGACAGCCGATACCTGCCAAGTTTTTTGCCTAGAAATATACAAGTATTTGACTGTTAGATGCTATATGCATCACATGAGGGTAGAGCATTTAAAATGAGATAATCCAGTTGTGTAAACGCGATGCGAAATGGCGTTCCGGCTGAGTGGTCGGTGGTTGCTTCGCATTCTAAACTCAGATTAATTATTATCAGACTATGAAAATTCATTTACCGAAAGGTCTTCGCAAGGCGTTGTTAGCGTGCCTTGCCGCTTCTGTTGTGCCCTCTCTGTTGCCGTTGTCCCTTACTTTCGCATCGGGAACTTTGTTTTCAGCTGCCCTCATGTGGTCGCTTGCTTCCTCTTCCCTCGCTACCGCAGCACCGGTCACGTGGACCTACGGCGACGGAACTACCGAAGATGTGGAATGCTCGGGCACGGAGTATGTGGTTGAGAGTGACGCTGCTGCTACGGGACTGGGTGATTTCAAGTTGAAAGGTTGTGATGCTGGAAACAAAGGTTCCATAGACAAATTCTGGACGGGTACCGAAGCCGATAAACACGACACTCTACATATCACGGCAAGCAGTGCAATCGAGCAAGATACCATCAAGTGCGACTGGAGTAATTTTTTCAACTTAGGAGGGCTGGTTGTCGATGCTACGGACAAAACCTATACTTTTGATACTCAGACCGGTCGTAGTGCTAAAGACGGGCAGAAAATACGTTTTCAAGCAGAGGATGGTAAAGCTGTTCAGGTGTGCATCGGGTCAAGCACGACACTGGAAGGATCATCTGTCAAGCTGAACAGCGACGGAAATTGGGTGATTGGTGGCGGAAAAACCTTGACTCTGACATACGTCGAGTCAAAGATTAATGACGATGGCTCGCGTAGAGATACCATCGATAACCAATTCCTGATTGACGCAGAGAAAACCTTGACTCTCTCGACAAAAGGCGATGGTATCGGGACATTCGATGTAGGGCTGCGGGTAGTATCAAAAGGAAATATCACATTGGGGAGCGGAATCCACGCAACATTCGGACAAGGCATGCAGCTTGTCGGAAACGGAAATCTGACACTGGATGGCGGTGGCGAGCTGACGGTTTCCGGAGATATCGAGGGTGTCGACTCAAGTGGAGGTTCTATCGTGGTAAAGGGCGGAGGAAAGTTGACAGCTGCATCACTTGCCGGCGTGAGCAATTCCCTGAATGATCAATATTTCGGGCACAGCCACGCGGTTCCACTGAAAGTAGGAGAATCGGATGCGAGTGTAGGGACTGTTGTAATTGGTTCGGAGGAATCGAATGACGCTCTGCTGCAGGTGCCGCAATTGACGGTCACAGGCGAAGGGAGCAGCGTGACGGTGTGGGGGAATTTGTCGTCCAGTTACAGTGCGGCGAGTAGCATAACGGGCGGCACTGTGACGGTGAGCGGTAAAATGGTGCAGACGGGACCACTCAACATCGACGGCGGTACCTTGACCGTGGGTGGATCCTACTCGGGTGCGAGCAATCGCGACGCAACGGCGGGCGGATCTATTACTTTGAGCAACGGCGGCAGCATGACCGTGGGCGGGGGACTTCATTCTTCCGGGGTGGCTCTCACAGGCGCGGCAGACAAGCAAAGCAAATTGGTACTGTCAGATGCGACTCAGACAACAGAGAGTACGTTGGACACTTTGAATGTGGGAGACAACTGCTCAGTGTCGCTGGGTGCAATGCAATCGCTCAGTGTGACGGGGACATTGACCATGGAAGCAAATACGACACTGACGATGCAGGACGGCAAATTGACAGCAGGCACGCTGAAGGCTGCGGCAGGCGCATCGTTGACGCTGTCCATGACATCCGACGGCAATAATTTGGATATAAGCCATCTTACGTTGAATGCGGATGGGAAATTGAGCATCACTTTGGAGGGGTACGAAGAATGGGTGGCGGAGAATCCGACTGCGACGGAATATCAACTCTTCAATGCTGAACATTTTGCCACCCTGTGGGGTGAGTTAAGCAATGGGGATAGCAGCTTTAAGTTTACCTTGGAAGGGGTGGACGACATAGATTGTACCTTGAGTGCAACCGGTGCATTGACGTTTAAGGAAGATGACGGATTCATATGGACAGGCGGCGAGAGTGACGAATGGAACGCAGGTGCCGGGAACTGGAAGGAAGAAGACGGTGGAGAACCGGGGGAGGACTCACGCGTGACATTCACGAATGAGGACAGTCAGAGGAAAGAAATAACACTGACCGGTGCGGTGAAGGTGAAGGATGTGAGGGTGCAGTCCGGAGAGTATACTTTTAACGGGGGCAGTTTGGCGGCGAAAGAGTTGCAAGTGAGGGAACTGGCAACGTTGCACCTGAACACGGAACTCAAAGGTAGCATGCTCGTAAACCTGAAAGGGAAGCTGGAATTGCAGACGGACGCGGCACTCGATGCCGGTGTGAAGGTGCAGTTCAATGGGGGAACGCTGCTGTATACAGAAGAAAGTGCAACGAGTGACATCGTGAGTGGTCGGGTAGACGCGGACGAGAGCACCGGGACGGCGAAGATAGAAGTAGGGAAAGGGGCAAAGGGACAGTGGGGGAGCGCCGGTACGTCGGCGAGTAGCAATGGCGGTCTGAAGCTGGCATTAGATGGCAAGGACGGCAAAGGAATAGAAAAGACTGGTGAAGGTGATTTTACTTTGGCTTGGAAGGGAGAAGGAGAAACCCACAGCGGTAGCATGAAGGTGGAAGCCGGGAAACTTATCTTGGCGGCAAATGGTGCTACAACGTTGAACGGTGAAGCAGAAGTAACCGGCACGCTGGAACTTCAGGCTACCGGAAGCGGTGGACTGACCTATGCGCCTGCCGCTCTGAAGGGTACGGGTACGGTTGTGCTGAGTGCCGGCACGATTACCATGAACGGGAACGGCGCAGATTTCGGGGGAACGGTACAATTGACATCCGGTACGGTGACCGTGGGGAATCCGAATAGCATGGGTGGCAGTAAGACCACGTTGGATTTAGCGGGAGGCGGACTAAACGGCAACGACATCACCGTGAATGTCGGGAAGGTAACGGTGAGCGGAGATACAACTGTAAACGGAGTAACACTTGCCGGCAGTGTCAGTGGGGGTGCAACGCTTACGGCAGACGCAACTTCCGGACTCAGCGGAGATATCTCCGGGTATACAGGTACACTGAACACCGGAACAAACGGCACGTGGAAACTGAGCGGCAGTGTTTTGACCGGGACAGTCGGGGTAACCGTGAGCGGTGAGGGAACGATACAGTTTGACGGAGCCACCACGTACGGCGGAAAAGTGGACGGAAACGTGACCTTGGAGGGACTTAGCGGGTTGACGATAGTTTCCGTGGACACATCCGCCGGAGCCAAGTTGAATGGTACGGTTGTGCTCGGGACTGCGGGTAAACAGACGCAGTGGAATGGTTCTGTGGTATTGGGTGGTACCGTTACTCTCGCCAACGCGGAACTGGCACCCGATGGTTTCAAAACGAAGGCAGGGAAGATATACGTAGACACCGCCGAAGCCCTGCAGGGTGCAGCATTCTACGCGATGGCGACACCTCAGGGGGGGATCGTGGATGTGAACGGGATGAATGCCGGAAATCTGGATGGCATCACCGTCAATGAGCACGGAAAGCTGAAAGGAGTGACCGGCAGCTACACGGCGGGCAGTGATAAGAAATTGGAGTTACATTTTGCCGCTGAAAACGTAAGCGGAGAAACTGCCGGTGGTAATGCACTCATTGAAGGGGGGCAGAGCGGCTTTACGCTGGACGCGAGCAGCAAGGCGACCTTGGATTTATCCGATACGATAGCGACCATTCTCGGTTTGCTCCGCGATAAAGAAGACGGCGGGACGGGGGAGCATCGGGCGTATGTACACTTGCTTGAGGGTGGGACTCTAACCATAGGAGGGAAGGAGATATCCCCGAGCGAGCTTGAGGGAGCGAATATATTCGGTAGCATCGTGAAAGACTTAAATGTTACGGTCGATGAGACGGGATATATCGTCATCACCGGGGAGACTGGGGATGTGTACCTGGCAATGGGCGGGGAGACGATGGATGCTGCCATACCGGGTGTCATGAAGGCAGTCGCTTTCGAGACCGGAAAGAGCGCGACCTTTACGACAGCACAGGGAGCGACGCTGCACAATCTGTTGGGGGAAAGCGGCAGTGCGCTGACCCTGAGAAAGGAAGGAGCGGGCAGTGATGTAACATTTACCCTCGATAACACGTATATACCGGATATTAAAAATCTTGAGGATTATCCGGTTGTCGAACAAACAACCGTACGTGGTCAGGATACGAAGTTTTTGGGCAGCATACACGGCGAAGCCGGAGTAAATATAGCGAAGGCTGGTGCGGGGACATTGACGATAGGCGGCAGCTATACCTTGGACGGAGGGGGAACGACACTGATGAAGGGGAGACTGGAGCTGCAGGGAACCGGGAATAAGATGGGATGGTTGAACTTCGCGTATTCGAATGATCCGACACCTGAGAATACAGAGACGCAGCAACACGCGGAGGAACGCGGATTAGTTCTCGCGAACGGAGAAACGACGATAGGAACGATCAGCGATGCGGGCAATGGCGCGGAGGGCAATACCGTGTACTTCAGAAACAAGGCGAAGTTGACACTGCAGGGGGCGAGCACATTGACGAACACCGACTTCATCGGAGAGGACGGCAGCGGGACACTCGTGCTGGAAGGGAACGGGTCGCTTGCTCTCGGCAGCGGGGAGCTC
>CAZJIH010000130.1:0-4877 GCA_964545935.1 uncultured Akkermansia sp.
CATTATTGGTAAATCAAAAATCTAAAATCAAAAATCAAAAATGCGGCTGGGGGGAAGGCATCGAGCGAGCCTGCGGCTCGGCGGCAGGAGCAGCGGTTCAGGGCTTGTTCCACGTGGAACAAATTACCGGAGTTATATCAAGCAACGCAGAATCACGTCACATCCGCACGATTGAACGGAAAGATGCCGGAGATGTACTTCCCGAGGTAAAAAATCTCCCGGTACAATTTGTTCTGTACCGCCGCTTAACATAGGTGCTACAATTTGTATCCACTCCTGCACGAGGTTATGCTCTAAAAAAGAACGTAGCAAAGTACCACCGCATTCCGACATCAATCGTACTATACCGTACTCTTTATATAACATCCGCAGCATCGCCTCAAAATCTTTTACACACTCAATAACAACTGTACGCTCCGCGTATTCATCCGTAAAAACTACGGAATCTGTCGGCAGATATGCTTTATTTCGAGTAAGTATAAATCTTCGTGGTTGAAGTTTGAAAGGGGATACGGGACTGAGCGGGCAACGTACGGTGAGAGCCGGATTATCCTGTCGCAGAGTTTGACCGCCTATTAAAATACCGTCACTTTTCAGGCGAAGCTCATGAACAAATCGACGGGATTCCTCGCAACTTATCCGTTTTTCCGAGCATCGTACCGTACGTCCGTCCGCCGTACATGCAACTTTAGCGGTAACCCAAGGTAAACCATGAAGAATACTATGTGTCCAAGGTCTCAGAAACGCCCTACACGCGTCTCCGTAAACCCCGGCGCATACTTCAATCCCGCTCGCTTCTAAAATCTCCTTAGCGCGTCCCCTATGCCGTTTATCCGGATCATCCGTACCGTAAACTACGCGTTTGATACCGGATTCCGTAATAGCTTGTGTGCACGGAGGGGTACGTCCGTAACTTGAACACGGTTCCAGTGTAACGTAAAGAACCGCTCCTTTTATATCTTCTGCGTAACCGTGTTCCGTAGCATCCTGAATCGCTGACCGCTCCGCATGCGCCATCCCGGCTTTCTGATGATAACCTCTCCCTATACAACGATCCCCTTTGTAAATAACCGCACCGACAGGTGGATTTGGAGATGTCGTACCTTCCCCTAAACGCGCAAATTCCAATGCCTCCGCCATGCGTTCTTTATCTTTTTCCGAACTGTCCATGCTTATGTATATTTTCTTTATTCTTTATCTATCCGTCATCACGTGTGTAAAAATGTGAATAAATATGCATTACCACCTGCATATAAATATACTACAACATTTACAAAATGTCAATAACCCATTGAATAACATGTTAATTATATCTACCCGGAGTTATTCACATAGTTACTGACATCTTATTAACACCCTTTGTTGATAATTCATGTGAATAACTCCGTAAATTTTTCTGTATCAATCATCCGATGTAGTAAATTCATAGAAGAAAACGAAGGGTGCCATAAAGGGAATAGCCACATTGTAGACAAGTGTGCCGGGTATATCTACTACGATAAAGTCTGCTTTACCCAATATGTGGGCGTACAGCGGTTTTTTGAAGGGTACGCGTGTTCCGGGTATCTGAAAAGTCATTTTTCCGGCTAATTCCGCTTTTACATCCTGTTCATTCACATTCGGTAGGCTATCCATCCATTCAGTGTCACCGCGCTGAATATCTTCTGCTAATACATCGAGGTTCATGTAACCATCTGCCCGTGTAAGAATTTTTGCGGTGGATTCCCTGATGGGGTGGTATACAAAATGATCTTCTACACTTTCAATTTCAAAGGTAGGTGAGTCGTCTTTACGACGAAAAACAGAGTCGTGCACAACAGGGTAACTTAAGTTAAATTTTGCCCGCCGCGCATTAACATACCATTCCCCGGTTTCTTTTCGTTGATAAACCTTTATCTCTTTTTTGTTCAATAAGTATCCCTGATAATGTGCACCGATTTCTTCAACGTTTTTATGTGTCTGCAGATAAGCACACGATGTACTCAATACAAGAAAAATAAGTGTTATAACGCTTCTTACCGTCCACTTCATGGCACTATGTTACCAAATTTTTTTATCTAACGCAAGAAAAAGTAGCGATTGAATGATTGGGGTCACACCTGTCCCAATAAAATATTTGAGAATCGCCGCAAAGCTATTTCCCATGCGTGTTACGGGCGCTCTGTGCACCAAGTGGACTTCGACCTCACGGATGCATGGATTTTCCCCCACGTATCATTTTGGCTTTGCTTCCTCTCGCCGTACCTGCGCAACTCCGTTGCGCCTAACTGTTTGACTTCGTTCCTCGTACTTGCTCTCCCACGCGTCTTCCTGCCGTAGAGTCATCTCCTTCCACTAAGCCTTTAATTTTCTTGAGACAGATGTGGATTGAGGTATCTTGCTGGTGTAGCTACTACACAATGCTAGCACATCACAATCAGTTTTCCACTTCGTGTGTTGCCGCTTTGTAACTTCGAGGGAGGGGTATTTTTCTTGAACGAATATGCTCTTGATTGTTTCATATCTTGACATTTAAGGTATGGTCATGTAGAATGAGGGCATGACGTGGAAGGGAATAAAACAGATGACGGGAGAGTTAGCGAACAATACACCCATACAGGGGACATTGTCGGCATTTGTTACGCAGAAGACGTCACGAATAACAAAGAATGGGAAGACATACTTAGAAGTACAATTAGCGGACGCAGAGGGGAATTTTATGCTTAAGGTATGGGAAAATTTACCATGGTATACATTTTTACAGGCAGTGGCGATAGATGAAGGGATAGCGATGACAGGTGTATGGAGTAGTACACAATACGGGATAGAGGTAACGGATGCGACGGTAAGGTTATTGGATGCGGATGAAACGAACAGTTTACTTACGGGGAGTTCGGAGTTGCAGGAGCGTCAACTGAATGATTGGAAAGATATATGTCAATTGGTAGAAAGTATTCGTGATCCGCGTTTATCAATTCTTTGTAAAACTTTATTAAACACGCATGAAAAGAAATTTCGGCGAGCGGCGGCTGCACGTAGTTTTCACCATGCTCGACGCGGCGGACTTGTGGAACACACAGCGGGTGTTATGAGATGTGTAGCGGTATTATGTAGTGCGTATCCCGGACTTAACAGGGATCTTTTACTTGCAGGTGCACTTTTTCACGATTGCGGCAAGATTTGGGAAAACGGATATCCGGAGCATGGATTTTCCATGCCGTATTCTGATGCCGGTGAACTTTTAGGGCATATATCTCTGGGAATAGAAATTATTAATAAATTATGGACAGGTATATGCACGGAAGAACAGAAAGAAGCATGGAAAACTTTAACACCGCCGTCTGAACAGGTACGTTTACATTTACTTCACATGGTAGCATCTCACCATGGGAGTCAGGAATTCGGTTCACCGGTTGTACCTAAAACACCGGAAGCTTTTGTATTACATTATGCAGATGATTTGGATGCTAAATTAGAAATGATGCGGGGAGCCTATGAAAGTTCACCGCAGCTTTCCGTACATTTACGACAACGGAAACAACCGCTTCCCGGAAATGTAGCGGACCCTTTACCGTCTGTTTCTGATTCAGGAGCGACAAAAAAGTGAGGCATGGCAGAAGTTGTAACGAGTATACTTCTTGTTTGCGGTACACTTGTATTATCTCAATTAAGTCCCGGGCCGGATGTATTTTACGTATTTCGTACATCATTAGCTCAAGGATTTCGGCGAGGTTTTGCTGTTGCGCTCGGCATCAATTTCGGATTTCTTATTCAAAGCATCATTGCGTGTACGTTGGGGGCTTGGGTATTAAGGCAGAGTTGGTGTTGTTGGCTTATTTCAGGGGCTGCGTGTTGGTTACTTTTTCTTGCTTGGCGTATTTTTCCTAAATTTGGCGTCGATGCTGGAATATCTCTCGATTCGGAAACGGTAGAGAATGAGCATTATAGTACACTTATACTCGGTGGTTTTCTTTGCAATATACTCAATCCGAAATGTATGTTATTTATTTTATCACTTACGGCGGATGCTTTGAGGAGACATTCACACCTTACATGGTACCTACCTACCCTGATCGGTTGTTTATTTTTTTCAAGTTTAGGCGGGTGGGCTCTTTGGAGTGCTTTACTGCAATGGACACCTTTACGCTGGGTCTACCTTCGATACACACATATCGTAGATGCATGCTTTGCCCTTATTCTTGTTGTTTTTGCCGTTTTTCTTCTTGTTAAGTTACGGACGGGGAGTGTAGCTACCTGACGAGCGGATAAACTGCTTGGCCAATGTTTCGACATTCGGCGGAAGCCAACCCGTGGGGAGAGCAAGTTGATGACATAGACAGAAACGGATGACGGTTGCCGACATCGGGAATTTCTTCCCTCGTAAAAAAATGTGTCTGAAATCCGGGCGTGGGCGTGGGCAACGGTCTCTGCTGTACACTATGAAAGTGAGATATTTAGCTAAGAAATCCGGACGTGCCCAGTTATGCAGTTCATCCCATTCATCCGTACCTAAGAGCCAAAAGAGTTCATCCTCTGGGTGGGAAGTCAGCCAAGCTTGTACAACACGCCAACTCCAACTGGGCGGCGGTAACCGGAGGTCTAATTCAGAAACTTCCTCCCATTCATCCTGTATAGCCGCGTGTAACAAAGCGATTCTTTGTTGCGGTGAAAAGAGATGTTGTTCGCCGGTTTTGAAGGGTGACTGAGCCGCCGGTAAAAAAACGACACGTATAGGTGCTAATTCGCGATGTACTGCATTTGCAATGCCTAAATGCCCGGTGTGTACAGGATCAAAACTTCCGCCGAATAAACATGTTTTCATCACAAACCCTCTGTGTCTTTGTACGGTAAAAAACACCCGATGGGTAACTTTACTTTTTTTGATTCCGGACGGAGGT
>CAZJIH010000131.1:0-4564 GCA_964545935.1 uncultured Akkermansia sp.
CCGTGGCGCAAGGTTTTTTTACGAAGCAAAGCTGTGGCGTACCGCATGCGTTGGGCGGGCTCGTTTCCGCGGAGGGATCGCGCAACGGTGCGCGCTAGCTTTCTCAATCGTCAATCAAAAATCTAAAATCGTAAATGCGGCGGGGGGGAGGGCATTGCGGCGGGACTGCGGTTCAGCGGTTCAGCGGTTCAGCGCGTAACATGTCGTTGAGCAGATTCGGCATACCGGAACCGGGGATGTTCGGGGATTCGGAAGTAGGGTACTGCGATTTGCGTGCCCGTTCTACAGCGGATAGAATGGTTGCTTTGTCAAAGCGGTGTTTGCAGCGTGTGAATTGCTTAAAACCGGGTAGTATTTGTTCTACGGCAGAATCACTGTCGACAATTTTTTTGGCATCACTAAGACTCATGGTGTGCATGAGGAGCCAAATTTCAAAGCGGGGTGAAGAAATAGCTACGTGGTGATAATTTTTTTGTTTTCCCATGCGGCAAGTTCTACAAATTGTTCCGGGAAATGGGATTCCGGATCGTAATCAAGCACAATCCAAATAGTATCACCGGATTCCGGTTTAACTTTCTTTTCATTTTTTTCGGCACATTTTATAAGGGAACGGATGCTTCCGCCGGTGCGAGCAAAGATAAGATTACATGTCCTTATGTCAAGCTCACGATGTACGTGCTGCAAATAGCTTTTTTCTGTTTTTTCGCCTTCGGGGACAATAATGAAGTTTCGCCGGTACGTGAGCAGGTACCGATCGCGTGTGAATCTGCGTGGAGAAGGTCTGTACCGCATCATCATATATTCAGGCGAGGGATGGCACCCAGACGTCCGTCGAGATAGCTTTTGCAGATATCCGAATCAGAGCGTATATCTTTGTAAATGAGAAAGGGAAGAAGTGTGGAAGAGTGATCGATGCGGCGTTCCGTACCCCATAGCTCGTCCTTACGAAGAAGCTTTCGGTTCATGAGCTGCACATCGTGGGTAGTAAAAATAAGCTGGGAAGTGGGTAAATTTTGCGTACGCTCATTGATAGCAATATTGATGTGACGCTGAAGGATGTATTGAGATAGCTTAGTGTGAAGGCTGCGGTCGATTTCATCTACGATATACACTTGGGGGTGTCCCGCGTGTTCGAGCAGCATGGGCAGAAGGTGCATGAAACGCCGTGTCCCGTCGCTTTCGCGCTCCATGCGGAAGAAGACAGAGTGGTCATCTCCTACGTTATATTGTGTAAGGCAACGTTTTGCAATGATATTATCACCATCCTTGAGGACGAAAATGAGGTCTGTTCCGTCGAAGATAACGTCGCCTGTATGGTTCGGAGCGTCCTGCAGAAATTTTACCGCTTTGTCCAATCCCGGAGAATCGGCAGGTATATCGGCAAGGGAGAGTCCCTCTATGCCGGTATCAGCTTGGGCAAGTTCGCGGACGTAGTCATCCTTGTGATGCGTGAGAAAGCGTCCGAGTCTGACATTGACCGATAGGGAGGGGATGATGCAGAGGGATTCGGTAAACCATTGAACAGTAGAATGAGCGTGCATGCGGAGATTCCCCAATTCCCTCTGAGAAGCCTCAGTAAGGAATAGGCGATTCTGTGGGGTAGTGGCGATCAATTTTTGAGCAAAGGTGAGTTGCTCCTGTTCTTTCCGGGGATAGACACCGGGAGCAATGTCAACTTTACCGGTAGTCGTATCGCGGGCAAATATGGTGTTCGTACGCGTAGTTCCTATGCAACTGAGTGACTCCTGAAGCACTCTGTCCTGTCTGTAAGAGAAAGAATACTCACGGACTTTCCCTTCGGACATTAACACCATACGAAATTGTGTAGGAAGCTGCGAAGAATGCGCATCTAGGGCAAAAGGAACATATTCCGGCAAACGACCGGTAACTACAGCGCGTTGCATAGTCTCTATAGCCCGCACCAACGTACTTTTCCCGGAAGCATTTCCACCGTATACGGCTGCCATCGGCAGTAACTTTCCCCTACGAGCTCCGGGAAGAGGCGTAAGTGCCTCCGCATGCATGCGAAAGGCGGACGCTACCATGCTTAGACGGGTCTCTTCCTTGAAACATCGGTAATTGGTAATGTAGAATTCTCTGAGCATACGGACGCCTTTTATTGAACCATACTCTGCATGATTTTGCAATAAAAATTTTGCATAAAATGCAGATTTTTTGCAAAATGAACAAAATGTGAACAGCTGGACCGCTGCCCCTTCGCAATTGTCCTCCTCCCCGCCGCATTTACGATTTTTGATTGTTGATTCAGAAAGTTAGCGCGCTCACGCTGCGTTTCCCCTCCCCGCACCCCTCCCTCGTATCTGTGTGTGCGCACAGGTGGGCGTCTGAGACGTCGTGTGGTTAACCGATAGGGGACGAAAGGTTGCTTTGTCCCCCATGGCGTATCATTATTGCGCCGATATTGTCTCAAAATACATTCTAATTAATTTCTCTGAATGTGGTACGAAGTGTAAAGGCATTCCGATGTGAACATGTTGCTTGAATTTCTGCCTCATGCGTTTTTCTTATAAACTGTAAATTAAACGAGTAGGAAATTAGGTAAGCATGAACAAGTCTGTGAACAAGATGGGGTGAATTTTGAGGCGACCGTCTTCCCTAAATGCTGATGATGAATATATTAAGACAACGCATAGGTTTGAACATGTTAGAAATTGGTGCGTAAATGATGCTTGACAATGGTGAAATGATGTCATATACTCGCGGTGATAACCTCGGCGGGAAGCTCGAATTCTACACGTACTATGTCATTACCGATCAATCTAGAGGAGCTGTTAAGGAGTAACAGGATCGAGGGTAGTCGTTTGGAGTTTAAGGAGTCGTGGAACCAAGTAACGGTAGGGGGTATTTTCAGGACAATTTCTTGGCGGTGGCTACATTACGAATGAGGATGGCAAGATGTCACCGGTGGTTGGTGTAGTGAGAAAGAAGGTGGCAAGGGAGGGCGCGCGGCACGCTGTTTCATTTTACCCGCTTCATGAGAGGAAGGAGCGGAAAATTACGGGACAATCTAAGCGACCGGGTTACTGTAAATATAAAAGAAGTGCCATATCTGCGACCGAAGTGCCGGAAAGCAAGAAAGCTACCGAACTTTTGCGTGCCGCGGTAGATGGCGGTGACGCGGGAAGTGTAGCATCACTGAAGGATTGATAGAAATGATCGGGGGGAGGGAAAATGAATCACTGAATCGCTGTCCTGCCGCAGGTGCCCGCCCCACCCACCTTTACGATGTTAGATACGAAGCAAAAGCCAAGGAACAGCGCATGTAGTGGTGGAGAGTACCTTCCGATGCGGAGTGCGCGTTAGTTGCAAATCAAAAATCAAAGAGGTGGGGATGCGGGGTGGGTCTCAGGGGACTGTAGTTCAGCGGTCCAGAGCGGGTGCCCCATCCAGTGTGGGTTTGTGAAGCCAATGCCTTTGTAGGCTTGCTTTGGGACACCGTCGGTAGAGGTTAGGAGCTCTACTAAACGCTCCCGCCACCGGCTGTGCGGCGCGATGGTTTTCATGAGTTGGTAAGTGAAGGTCAGAGCTGCCGCTGTGGTATCTAAGCTACGCACAAGTTTTTCGCCCTTCCCGGTCGGCGTCCATGTCTGCGATGCGCTGTCCCATCTGTAATTCCAAAGGGGGTTTTTGCCGTGTCCCAGAATGGCTCTACAGCTCTTACTCAGCCACCGTTTGTTCCAGATACGTGCTTGATGTGCACAGCAGTTTCGGACATCTCTTAAGAGCGATATCCCGGAAAGAAAGAATTCTATATCATTTCCCATACCCATGTCGGTGGCTATTTGTTTTGTGATACCGGAGCTACTCTTGAAACCTTTAACAATGAGTTTACGCAGATTCCCGAAAGTTGTAAATTCGACAAAAATTTCCACAGGTAAATAACGTACATCTGCATACAGCTTACGGTAGCGTGCGGCATCCTCGGCAGGACTATTCCGGTAGTAGTCATCTACAGTGGACAAGAACCGTCCTACCGGAAAGGAGGGACTGTAATTATTGCTGCTTCTGTGCGGGAAATCATTCTTTGTTTTCTCTGCCCAGAAATGAGCTATGAGAGTTCTCAACGCCACTTCAATGCGGGCAGATGACTCGAAAGTGAGGCGACGGAGCTTGCTGTCAAACACGTAACGAGCCCAGATGTCTTCCCAATATGTCCCCGGGAAAAATTGAAGTTGCGTTCCATGTTGGTTATTAACGAGATTGTGTTTCCAGTATGCCTCAAATCTGCGATAGTTGATGTATCGGAGGCGTGAAACAATCTCCTGCCGAAGAAGTGCATTGCTCAAACCGGATGAACTGCGCATGCCGGCTTTGAGGAGCATGTCAGCTTGTTTTTCGTGCGTTGGCGTATACGGAACCATGATATTCTCCATTGTGAGATGACCCCAGGCACATAAAGCACCCGGGGTCAAATAAAACTGTGGTTTTTTCGCTGCACCAGATGCAGCGTCACCCGCTCGAGCGGATGACCCACCCCACGCCGAGAATTTACCACAATTTACATCCCATGGCAAGACGTTTTTCGACAGATGTGCATTTTTTT
>CAZJIH010000132.1:0-4474 GCA_964545935.1 uncultured Akkermansia sp.
ATTTCAGAGCATCCGTATTTTCATACCTGAACGGTAGTATTTCCATAGTTCACGCCGCTTGTGTACTGATACTATACCATAACATCCCGTGAATGTACAGACTAAAACTCAAAAAAAGCGTGTACCGACCCGGCGTCGGAAAAAAATAATGCGCCGGGGGAGGCGCCTTTGTTTCCCCCCAAAAAAGTACGGAAGGGAAAATGTACCGAGGCAGACAAAGGAGGTTGACAGATGAGGGGATTTATTGTATTTTAGAAAAGTACACAGGAGGAGATATTTTGAAAATAGAAGTAGCACGCGACAGGTATATGAAGGAGTTGATAGGGCGAAGGGAGAGTGGTTTGATCAAGATCATCAGCGGTTTACGACGTTGCGGGAAGTCCTATCTGTTGAACACACTTTTTAAGCGATATCTATTGAAAGACGGGGTGCCGGAGCGGCGCATTATTTCCGTTGCCATGGATAATATTCTGAACGTTGAGCTACTGCAACCACGGGCATTTTATGACCACGTGGTGCAGCGTATGCGCGGCAAGGGAATGTATTATCTCCTCGTGGATGAAGTGCAGGAATTACCTCAATTTGAAAAGGTTATGAACGGATTAATGCGATTGCCCAACTTAGATATCTATGTGACCGGCAGTAATTCCCGCTTTTTAACAACGGATGTGGTGACCGAATTTCGAGGACGTGGGGACGAGATACGAGTCCATCCGTTAAGTTTTGCGGAATATTTTTCTGTGAGGGAGGGGACGAAGGAGGAAGCACTGCGAGATTATCTGACTTACGGAGGTATGCCGTATACACTCCATTGTATGTCTGATTCTCACAAACAACAATATCTGGAAAAATTATTTACCGAGACGTACATTAAAGATATTATAGAGCGTCACACGCTTCGCAGCAATGCTGAGTTGGAAGAGGTTGTGAGTTTGATAGCTTCCGGGATAGGTGGACTTACCAATCCGAGCAAGCTTCAGCGTTGTTTCGCAAGCGTAAAAAATATCTCCCTTTCCGCACCCACTATACATCGTTATATCTCGTTGTTGCAGGAAGCATATCTCGTGCGCTGTGCCCACCGATACGATGTGCGAGGTAAACGTTACATCAGCACGCCCTTCAAACTTTATTTCGCAGACCTCGGATTGCGGAATGCTCGCCTCGATTTCCGTCAACCGGAACCGACACACGCTATGGAAAATCTTATCTACAATGAGTTGATATTACGTGGGTATAGTGTAGATGTCGGTGAAGTACGCACATCCTCATCTCAGAGCCCCTTAGAAGTGGATTTTGTGGTAAATTACGGAAGCAATCGCTGCTATATTCAATCGGCATGGACTCTGTCGGATGCTCAGAAAACCGCTCAGGAAAAGCGTGCCTTGCAGCATATTCGCGATTCCTTTGCAAAAGTACTCATTGTGCACGATGATATTTTACCGTATTACGACGACAACGGCATCCTCATCGTCTCACTTTTTGATTTCCTTCTCCGGAGTTCCGATATACCATTCCCGTTGAAAATCTGAAGAACAACCGAGCCACTGAACCGCTGCCCTTCCACGCCCCCCCCTCCGCGGAAGAGTACCCCCCAACGCTTGCGGTACGCCACAGCTTTGCGGCGTAAAAATCCTTGCGCCACGGGAGCGCCACTATTCTCAATCAAAAATCTAAAATCAAAAATCAAAAATGCGGCGGGGGGGAGGGCAGCGAGCGAGCCTGCGGCTCGGCGGCAGGAGCAGCGGCTCGGTTCAATCAACGGTTTTTCCCCTTTTTTACTATAGCCTGAAGTATTTTCGTATGGTTTGTTTCGTAAGGGATAAAGTCTTTAATGTTAGAATCTTTGATCCACAATTGACCTTCACCTCGGTTTCCGCGATGTTGCCCACAAGAGAAGTACTTATTTGTTTTGACATCGTCGGATGACAGCACCCAATACCGGATTCTATCAATCCATACGCCGACCCACACAAAAACATCACAGCAGTCCGGTTTGAGTTGCTGAAAATTCATGCTGAAGCGGATGGATGAGGATGACGATAGAGCGCGTTCAACTAGGGGTGCATCAGAATTATGCGCGACTGCTCGAGATGCTTTAACTTCTACCTTCACGCCATCGTACCAAAAATCATATTCCCCGCTGTAGAAAGGGTCTAATTTTCCGGATGGACGCAGCAACTCCGGGACAAGTTCACAGAGGTGTCTCTGTGCCCATTTTTCACCGAAATCACGCGGAGCCATCATTTCAAAAAGGTACAAGTACTTGTTACGCTGAATATATTCTGCACGGATAGAATAATAATCATTTATTGATATACAATTATTTGCAAGTAAAATAGATAATTGATATTCGAAGCGATTAAAGGGATAGACACTACAGAGATGTTCCACGTAATCCTCGGATATCTCCGTAGATGGATTTTCTTCACGGAGACATGCCATTTTTTTTGTTAAAAAATCTTTAAGGATATTCATAGGAATAATTTTTCACTATAGCGATTTGTGCATCTGACAGACCGTATGAGGTGAAGATGAGGTCAGCGAGGTGATGATGTGCAGAGTGCTCACCTTCAAGGAGGTGGCGCGTAAGTGCTGCTATAGCTGCATCTTGGTGACGTGAGATTGAGGGAAGGGGGAGTTGCGCGAGGTTTGACTTAAGTACCTTGACGCATTCGCCGAAAAGCTTATGGTAAACGAACCGGATAACGTCCGAATTCAGAAAGGCAAGTACGGTAAGCACCGACATACCCGGAACATTAGGAATGAGGATATTGGCGCTGTTGAGGACAAGAGAGCGGGAGGAGTCGTAAGCAAAAATCGGACGGTCAGAGATAAATCTGTAGAGTAATTTTTCCGGTGCGCGGTAGAAGGAATCCGGCGCGACCTGTTGAAGTTCCGTACGTTTGAAGTAAATAAAATGAGAAGGCGAAGATAAGCGGAAAGGGTGTACATCTTTGCCGGTAAAAATGGGCTCCGTACCCGGAGCCGGGGAAGAAAAGAGTTTCTCTTTGTTATTGCCGGTCACAATTCCCAGAGCCCATGAACTATCACGAAGCGAGAGGGGACACGAGGCACGCAGGAAGTGGAGCACATCGAGTTCATCCTGCGTTAAGGGGGAGAAAACGCACTGTTCTGTGGCATGAAAGGCGGAAATAGGGACACGCTCGGAGGCAGAGTTACGGCAAAAAAGGACAGTGGAGGCGGGGGGAGCTTTGGAAAAAGCCACATCCACGACACCGGATTGCACACCCGAGAAACGAAAATCATGGCGGCGGATATGGCGTAAATGTGTGTAATTCAACAAGAAACGCCGTAGAGAACTATGAGCTTTTACATTCAGAACGGCCTCCGGCAAGAGCATATCTACCAAGCCACCGGATTTAATTTGTCTGAATGCGTGAGTGACGAATGGTGCAAAACTATCGTCGGTATCCGCAGACTGAGCTCCCCACGGTGGATTAGTGTAGATGTAATCCACAGGTAAATCTTTGAAAACAGATGAGTTACCGAATAAATCGTGTGAACAGCCATAAACTGCGCACTCGATCTGCGGGATAAAAACATGCGATGCAAATCGGAGCAACATGTTGATTTTGGCAATAAACACAGCGCACGGATCAGAGTCGCTGCCATAGATTTGCTCCGGACGTACCCCTCGCAGACTTGTCAGGAATACCCCGCTTCCGCAGCATGGGTCGTAAAAGAGCTGACCCGCGGAAAAATCTAGGTGTTGCACCATTTCACGCGCGACATGCGGGGGAGTGAAGTACGAACCCATACGATTTTTGTCACCTTCTGATAAAAGACTTTGGTAAAGAGCACCTAACGGATCAATCTCATCGGCTAACCTTTGTAATCGATCGGTTAAGGTACTGATAAAACGGTAAGTAGGAACGTAGACAGCAAGGACATCCTGTACGTGCGGAAGATGCAGTAATCCCCTTGCACTCAACATCTCTACCGCTAAAGTAAAGAGACAGGATGCCGTGTCATAACCCTGAGCAAGGATGAAATCAGCAAGTTCCTTCAGCTGTGCCGCAGAAGATCGCGACGACAGGTACTCCACCGGCACAAAGCGACGCACGGAGAGGCGCTTGTTGGCGCGTGCGGTAAGCCGCCCTGTCGGTGATGTTCGCAATCGCTTCCAATTGCGTTCTGTAGCAGTGGATATAAGCACAGTAAAAACGAAAGAACTCCGCGCTCCGTTGCGCGTCCCACCACGAAACGAGCCCCCCTCCCGCCGGTGGTGCTTCCCGGCTTTGCGGCGTAAAAAATCCTTGCGCCACGGGAGCGCCACTATTCTCAATCAAAAATCAAAAATACGGCGGGGGGGGCATCAAGCGAGCCTGCGGCTCGGCGGTAGGAGCAGCGGTTCAGTATTTTTGGTAAATCGGTCCGAAGTTAGAGCAGGCTCGGAAATCAGCACCTTCGGGGTCTGCCGTACCGAAGAGATTCCAAGCGGCGGGGCGGTATA
>CAZJIH010000133.1:0-4463 GCA_964545935.1 uncultured Akkermansia sp.
AAGTTCTGAATGCAATTTTTTGATCATGCGATGCTTTTGTGCTTGCGATTCAGCTGTCGTAAAATAAATGATAAACGGGTGACTTCCGAGTTGATACCCCCTCCTCTTGGTAAGGGGGATTCCCTATGATGGTTGTAAATCTCATCTTCCTCACTCCTCACGTTGAAACCCGGATGTCCGACAACACGGCATGCTCACATCTTCTTCACCATCTTTTCAATAAACGCCCGCTCCCGTGTGTCCAGTTTGTACTTATCAAACAGCTGACGGTCTATCTCCTCCACATCAGTCGCCCAATTGATATCACTGTGATCGGAAAAATCCTGCATAGGAACGTTAGCCCATGTTTCTTTGGGATTATGTTGAGTGGCTTTAAGTGTACCCAACATCGTACGCGCAAACTTCGTTCTCACATAACTCAGACAATTCTTTGCCTCCGCCTCACTCTTAAACAGTCCTATACTTAAAAACGTATCCGTATGACCTACCATGGGCGTACCGAGTAAGGGTGTACCGATAACGGGTGTGCTGATAACTTCCCCGATAGCACCTGTGCCGTTCGCTTCAGGAACAAATACTCTGTATGTATCAATACTCGGCTCATCCTTTACATAGTCCCGTCTGATCCATCGCGTTACACGATGTCCCGCGCTGCGTCCCATGATCCGTATGTATTCCTCACAATCTTCAGGTTCCTCCTCCGGAAAAATATCCGGTAAATTTTCTAATGAACGGGATGTAATTTTCGCGGATGTTCCCTTCCCCTGCACTTGATTTACTTTCGGATGCTCCTTAAAAAGTTTTTCCGAAAAACGATAGATACCCTGCGAAGAAACCAACCCGGAAAGTCCTAAATTAACAAAATCTTTGTGATTTACCACCTTACCCGTTATACTTGCAAGCTCCGGAAAATCCGAAAAGAAACCTATTCCGCCGTAATCCTCAGTTGCATCACGATAAGTTATCACCACTCCTCCCTTGATATCTACAGACGGAAAAATTGACGTCGACTTCCGAAAGTAACTGATAACCTTAAAGTGAGGATCTTTCAACCGATTATTTGTCCATTCCGACGGTGTTTGCCCCGCGCGAAATAAAAATCGTCCGGGTGTTATCAACGATGCCTTCTCCGCCAATTCAAATGCAACGTCGTAAAATAAATGATAAACAGGTGACTTCCGAGTTGATAACCCCTCCTCTTGGTAAGGGGGATTCCCTATGATTGCATCAATGTTCATATTGCCTCCTATAAATTGTTTGATACTTTCTACAAATCGGGTGGGTTGCTTTTTGATCGCTTCTATAGTGTCCCCTTCTGCCCATAAATTAACCTTCCCCGGTCGATACCCCAAAAGTGTGCGCCGGGTCATTGTTCGTGCCATCGGTGTCCTACATACCGCAAATATATTTCTTTGTACAACGCGGTCCCACATCTGCGTCAATTCCGTGAGTTCATACGAACTTTCCGCGCTGTCTCGTAGACAATGTCGATAAATATTGTACGCAAGAAGTAAAGGATACAGTCCGGTCTTCGCGTTGATATCCAATAAGTGTGTACCCGCTGAAAAAATTTTTTCCGTGTCGGTTTTTTTTCTGTATCTCGGAATGGTTACCTGATCACGGTATTCCTCATCGAAGAAACAATATCCTCCGAACACCATGTTGACGTGCATATTCACCACCCGCCACGGTGTCAGTACGGTCTCTTTATCCGGATTGCGAAAAAACGCAAATAACTCCGCTATACGTCGAACGCGTTCAACCGGCGGAAGCTCATCGCTTTGTTTCGCTAGCTCGCGTATACGCCGTCCGGCTGCTACAAATATCTCGCGATCGTAATACGATGTAAACTTCCTGTAAAGCTCTTTGCTTACGCCCTGCGGCATAAACTCTCGCCATGAAATATCATCCGCGAGCTCGGTAATGCTTTCCGGAGTAACATTTTCATCGAAGGGGACATCCGCGCCGTAAATGAGTAAGGGGATGCGAACGGAAATACTGCGCAGGATAGTGATGGCGGTTTCCTTTAATTCACGCGCTTTTTTCAATTTCTCACGACGTTCCCGCGCCTCCGGCGTCAGCTCGGTCGCCGGTTTCCTCTCCTCCTCAAGCACTCGTTCGTATTCTTCTTCGCTTAACCCTTGATTGTTAATGTCTATCCTCTGCGCACTCACCTTCTGTTTCGTCGTGCCCACAATCTTTCTCAGCTCCTCAAAATCTTTCAGTTGCACATCCCGAAGCAAGAGCAATCGGTCATTGTATAAACGTCTGTCCTCAAATCCGCTGCGAACCACTCGCTCTACACGCGCCCGCTTCAGGTACTGTAAGAGTCCGTCCGTGTTGTACGGTTGCATGGATGATCCCTTCATGGCTATCACCGGACAAAAGTTAAGGAAAGCGCCGAGATGTTGACGTTGTGTATCTTCCGTACATATCCCGTCTTTCCCGATCTCCGCGGCTTCCGCCACCATCACGAGCGCACGCGCCGGCGCAAAGTCAAAAGCGTAGCAATCGGTTTTCATTTTGCCGTCGATGTTACCCGGGGATTGTACCCGAAATATCGTCTGCAAATACCCGGCAGCGGAAGTAGTTGTTGAGCCGCTGAGCATAAACACCGCCGTCCATTCCTTTACCGTCACTCCCGTCGTGAGTCTCCCGCAGGAGAGCGTGATGGTATAAGCCGGCGCTCCCGCTTGCTTGCTGCCCGCAATGGCACTCCGAACGGCAGCTAACGCATTGTCCTCGGGTTCATCGTCGGTGCCGTCCCCGGCTACATTCACAATGCGGAAGTCGCCGCAACCGAATACATCGTGCGCTTCCAAAAGTTGCTTGAGTGCCTTTGCTTCTTTTACCCCCGGCAGCATCCACAGCGTGTGTTTGAAGTTGTCGCGAAATTCCTCCGCGGAAAAGGGGTAACCTTTCGCCCGACTCATCAGGTCGAGAAACCGTTGCACATCCGCTCGATGAATAAATTCTCCCGGCTTTACTCCTACCGGCATCACGTCGTCATCGCGGCTCTCATCCCCGGTACATACCCGAAAAAATTCCCGAAAGTTAAAGGCGGAATCCCGCACATCCGCGTAACCGCTTATGACTTCCCCGAGGTCGTAGGTGAGGATATTCAAACGCGGTAGGTCGGCGTAGGGATTAGGTTCAAACCCACGCTCGCTCTCCCACGTCGCCTTCGCTCGCTGCTCGTCCACATAGTCCCACGTGTAGGTCTCCTCTTCACTGAATTCGTCCTGTAAATTAAAGGGCGTCCCGGACAGATGAAGTACTTTGCTCCGACGTTTCACAATAGCTCGAATCACTTTCTCACCGAGTTCTGTCCGTGTACCTTCATGAGCTTCATCAATGATCACGCAGTCCCATTCCGTCCGAAAAATTAATTCATTTTTATCGAAATCTCCGCCTACAGCTGCGGAACCACGCAAATCCTGAATAGACGCGAAGTAAACATACGGCTCGTCGCTGCCGATGAGTGTTTCCAACGGGTACCCCTTGCCCATCTTAGACCCAAACCGACACTTCACCCCCGCGCCGTCAAAGACTTTATGAAAATCTTCAAACCATCCGTCACTCACCGCCGGTCTGTGCGTAAATATAATCGTGCGCCTGTAACCACATCGCCTTACCACTTCTAAAGCACAGAGTGTCTTGCCGAAACGCATCTTCGCATTCCACAGCATCCGCCTGCCGTGCTTAAACAATTTACACGTGCGTTCGATGGCATCGCTTTGCTCAGGACGAAATACGACGGGGTCTGCTTTCCCGACACTGACTTCCATCACCTCCCTCCCCTCCCG
This sequence comes from uncultured Akkermansia sp., assembly GCA_964545935.1. GTDB lineage: Bacteria > Verrucomicrobiota > Verrucomicrobiia > Verrucomicrobiales > Akkermansiaceae > Akkermansia. Next base: position 3,807 of record CAZJIH010000133.1, read on the forward strand.
AACGGCTCGTATAGCATCCTTCACGGTGTCCAAGTCGGTACGGAACCATTCGCTCTGCCCCTTCCCCTGCGGAAAACTCATCCGCTCTACTCCATTACGTGTCAACATCTTGTGTACATCGTGGTCTCTGAATGGCTCGGGCTGTCCGTCCTTCCCTCGCCGAACTGCGACCTCCGTATGGAGTAATTCATACGCCACGCCGGCTGTTTTTGTTTGCTGATCAATGCGTCTACGTGCCGCTTCCCGTAATACCCCCGCATTCTCGGACAACTCCTCTGCACCACCTGCCCAATCGACCGATGTTTCCCCGACTTTCAAGCACCCGCTGTGCGCCGCATCATCGATGCCGTACACATAGATGAGCCTAAAACTCGCTGTCTGTCGGTACATTTCCATACTTCGAGTTGCCATACCGCGTTCACCGCCATAGTGAAAGAATTGTACCACGGTACGTCCGAAAACGCAAGCAATATCAAAAATTAAAAATGCCAAAAACCTTCCCGACTGAACCGCAGTCCCGCCACTGAACCGCAGTCCCGCCGCAATGCCCGCCCCCCCGCCCCATTTACGATTTTAGATTTACGATTGACGATTTAAGAAGCTAGCGCGCTCCGTTGCGCGATCCCTCCTCGGAACGAGCCCTCCTACCGCCGGCGG
>CAZJIH010000134.1:0-4447 GCA_964545935.1 uncultured Akkermansia sp.
CAGTAATTCCTTCGGTTTCGGGGGACACAACGCTTCTCTCATCGTTAAACGTTACAGTTGACGATTGAGTGAAAGTCCCTGTGTTTTAACGTTGCGCGGAGACGACAAGACATCCTACCGAGTCACGCAGGGCGGGGCAGGATATCGTACGCCGAGACGATCGGACGAACTTACTCGCCTTTTTTGAGGGCGTCGCGGATTTCACGCAGGAGTAAAACCTCCTCCGAAACCGGAGCCGGCTTTTCTTCTTCCGTTTGTTCTTTAGCCTTAGCCCGGAACGAGCACAGAATCTTGACGGCAAAGAAGATGGATAAAGAAATGATAAGGAAGTCCAGCACCGTTTGGCAGAAGGCACCGTATTTGAGGACAGCTGCGTCCTCGGCATCGCTCATTTTCCACGAGAGATTGGCTAAATCCTTTGAACCACCTGTAATTAAAGAAACGAGCGGCATAATAATGTCATTCACGAGGGAAGTGACAATTTTACCGAAGGCACCGCCGATGATAACACCGACAGCCATATCCATCACGTTACCCTTCAGAGCGAAAGCCTTAAATTCTTCGATCCATGCGGGTTTGAGTTTTTTTATGTCCATTGTATTGTTGTTGCGTTGTTAGAGTTAATAATCAGGAAAGAGCTTTGAAAGCCTTAAGTCCCCATACAGTACAGACCCAAGGTTTACCGGGTTCCGCGGTAAAAATACAAATACCGCCGGTAGGGACTTTGATAGTGTGCGAGCGACAGAAACCGGCATAATCGCCCGTAATGACAGGCGCAAAACGGATCGTACCGTTGGACGAGACACACAGGAGGGTTTGCCCCTCCGACACGCTGTCGGCGATATCCTGCCACGCAGCGGCGAGAGCAGCGGGGTCAACCGACCACCCGGACGGTACGACGGCATGTGTGTTCCACATTTCGACGGCACGGGTACCCAAGGCTTCAATTTCCTCTGTAGAGAGGGATTCGGAGTCATGAGCCGCGAGGCGACCGAGTCGTTGTATGACTTCTTTTTCCGTACGATTTTCATCCGGTCCGTAATCAATTTCAGTGAGACGTATATCAGTCTGAACAGGGCAGGGGTATCCCAGTTCCTCTGCCGCAAGCTGAGCCGTTTGTAAGGTACGCTGCAACGGAGCCGCCAGAATTTTCGTAGGGATGAGCCCGTGTACGGCAAGGAAGCGACCGATTCCGCGCGCACGCTCTTCCTCCGTGAGGGGTAAATCCGTACGAGCACCTACGCGGGTCGGTACTTCTCCCGGGCGGAAGGTATTGCCGTGGCGTGCGATGATAAGGGTTCTCATAGTAAAATAGGCGGCTATGCTAAATCTTCTTCAATGCGCAGGTTATCGATGATGTATTGTCGGCGGGCATCTGTGTTATCACCCATATAAAATCGCAGGACATCCCGCAGGTTGTGCGCATTCTCTAAGGTAACCGATTGCAGACGAATATTTTCGCCGATAAAATTCTTAAATTCGGACGGAGAGATTTCGCCGAGCCCCTTAAATCGTGTTATCTCCGGATTTTTACCTAATTTATCCACTGCTCGATCGCGTTCCCCCTCCGAGTAACAGTAGATCGTCTTTTGCTTGTTACGTACACGGAACAGCGGAGTCTGCAGAATAAACAAATGTCCCTCACGTATAAGCTCGGGGAAATACTGGATGAAAAAGGTCAGCAGAAGCAAGCGAATGTGCATACCGTCCACATCCGCGTCGGTTGCTATGACAACCTTATTGTAACGGAGTTCATCGAGAGAGCGGTCAATGTTAAGTGCGATATGCAGGAAATCCAGTTCTTCGTTACGTTTTTCCTCGAAGAGAGCCGAGCGATTCATGCCGTAACTATTGGCCGGTTTTCCGCGCAGAGAAAACACGGCCTGTGTTTCGGCATCGCGAGCAGTCGTGATGGACCCGGACGCGGAGTCGCCCTCTGTGATAAAGAGCATCGTTTCACCGGCTCGCTTGTGCCGACTGTCGTAGTGTACACGACAATCCCTCAATTTTTTGGTATGCACCTTCGCCTTTTTTGCGCGTTCCTTGGCTACCTTGCCCGTCACCCCCGCTACTTCCCTGCGCGTCTTTTCATTTTCTTTAATTTTTTCTTCGATAGCCGATGCTATATCCGGGTGACGATGAAGGAAGTTATCGAGCTCTTTATCGAGGAAATTACCGACGAATGTACGGATGGTTTCCTTGCCCGGGCCCATGGTATTGCTACCGAGTCGAGTTTTGGTCTGTGATTCAAAGACCGGTTCAATGACCTTCAGACTGATAGCCGCTTCGATACAGGAGCGAATATCCGCCGCTTCGTAATTCTTTTTGAAGTAGTTGCGCAAAGTTTTAGCTATACCCTCTCTGAGAGCATTTTGGTGCGTGCCCCCCATGGTCGTGTGTTGCCCGTTTACGAACGAATAGTATGATTCACCGTACGAATTACCGTGCGTTATCACTACCTCGATGTCCTCGCCCGTTAAGTGTATCGGTTCATAAATCGGTTCATCACTCATCTCTTCCCGCAAAAGGTCTGACAATCCGTTTTTAGATGTATTTGCCCTGCCGTTGCAGACGATGGTGAGCCCCTTGTTCAGGTAACAGTAGTAGCGACACATCCGCCACACAAACTCTTGATTATAAGCGGCATCCTCCGGAAAAACCGTACGATCGAGGAGGAAGCGTACCCGTGTACCGTCCGGTTCATCCGTCGGCTCCGTTCGGTCACCTCCCGGTTCTTTTTTGCCCTCGCGGAAGTCAATCGTACGCGATTGACCGTTGCGGAATGTTCGGATGGTGAAGCGTGCGGAAAGCGCATTTACAGCCTTGAGCCCTACACCGTTCAACCCGACGGATTTCTTGAAAGCTTCCCCATCGTATTTCCCCCCGGTGTTGATTTGTGCCGCACATTCGTAGAGTTTACCCAAGGGTATCCCCCGTCCGAAATCCCGAATCTCACACGTGCCGTCTTCCTCTATGGTCAGTATGATCTTTTTCCCGTTCCCCATCACGTATTCGTCAATCGAGTTGTCAATCACCTCTTTGAGCAGCACGTATAAACCGTGATCGGAGGACGAGCCATCCCCCAAACTGCCGATATACATCCCCGGACGTGTGCGTATGTGCTCCCGCCAGTCCAGCGTTTTGATGTCCTCCTCCGTATACTCGTTTTCCATAATCACGTACAACGCGAGATATTTTACACCGGAAAACTCCGTATAGCAAGCATGATATGAGGATGAAACCACATCTGCCCCGATAAAATTAAGGACATAGTGGAGGGAAAGTGCTCTATGGCAGGAAGACGAGGAGTAGAGCAAGTACGAAGGATGAAGCACGAAGTGAAGGAGTTAGGCGCAACGAAGTCGCACGGAGGAATCGGGAGAAGGCAAAGCAAAAAAGAAGCGCGGAGAATAGATCCCGTACACCCGCAAGGCGGATGCCCCCATAGTACGCAGAGCGTCTATAACCCGCGTAGGAACCGGTGCTGCGGCGTTTCTCAAAATTTATCGTGCTAGGTGTGCGGGGTGGTCAGGTGTAGGGATTATGCTTGAAAGGTCGGGGAAGTTGTGGTAAGATACGCGGTGTTATGTTAGATATACGAGTTATTCGCGAGAAACCGGAATATGTAAAAGAGCGCATCAGGTTACGGGGTGGGGAGCATTGGAAGTTGGTGGATTGCGTGCTGGAAAGAGATGAAAAACGGAGGAAGATAGAGACGGAAAAGCAGGCACTGTCGCAGGAGCGCAATAGAACCTCCAAGCAGATAGGGGAGTTATTGAAAGCCGGAAAAAAGGAGGAAGCGCAGAAACTTAAGGCGGAGACGGCGGTGTTGGGAGAGAAGTTGAAAGAACTGGAAGCAGCTGCAACTCAGGCATCCGAAGAACAGGAACAACTCCTACTTTCTATACCGAACATCCCGCATGATGCCGCACCCGTGGGAGAAGACGAAAACAGTAACCCGGTTTTGCGAGTGTGGGGAGAAAAGCCTCAGATAGAAAAACCGCTGGACCATGTGCAGCTCGGTTCTGCTCTCGGATTGCTGGACTTTGAAGCGGCAGCGCGAATTTCCGGTTCCGGATTTATTGTATATCGCGGACTCGGTGCCGGATTAGAGCGTGCGCTCATCAACTTTTTGCTCGACACACAAACACTCGAGAACGGGTATCAAGAGATCGGTGTACCCTTCATGGTGAAGCGTGAATGTATGGTCGGTACAGGTCAACTTCCTAAATTTGAAGAAGATATGTACGGTCTGGAGCAGAACAGCATGTTCAATGTGCCGACGGCAGAAGTCCCTCTCACTAATTTGTACCGGGAACAAATTTTGAAAGAGACGGATCTGCCTGTAAAAATAACCGCGTATACCCCGTGTTACAGACGGGAAGCCGGGTCTGCCGGGCGAGAAAATAAGGGGATGATACGCGTACACCAATTTGATAAAGTAGAG
>CAZJIH010000135.1:0-4412 GCA_964545935.1 uncultured Akkermansia sp.
AAATAAAGACTTGCATTCAAGTCACCTTAAGGGGTAGAATGATGTGGAATTGAACGAACGTATATGAAAGCGCGAACGATATTGAGCATGGTGGCGGCTGCACTGGTAGGTGGGCTGTCGGTAGCGTGGGGGGAGACACAGGCGGTTGCCGAAAAGACGGAGGTACCGAAGGTGTATTTTACCCGTGATTTAAGTCCGGAGGGGTTGTTGAAGGTATACCGCAAGGTGAACGGGGAGATCAAGGGGAAGGTAGCCATCAAGTGGCATTCCGGGGAACCGAAAGGACCCAACATCCTGCCCATTCCCATGGTAAAAGCGATACAGGCAGATATACCGAACAGCACTTTGGTCGAAACAAATACGCTCTACCCCGGGGCTCGCCGTACTACGGAACAACACCGTGAAACCTTGAAAATCAACGGCTGGACCTTCTGTCCGGTGGATATTTTGGATGAGCCCGGCACAACGATGCTGCCGATCAAGGGCGGCAAACACTTCAAGGAGATGAGCATGGGAAAGAATATCCTCAACTACGATTCCATGGTAGTACTGACACACTTCAAGGGGCACTCTTACGGCGGCTTCGGCGGTTCTATCAAAAACATAGCGATCGGCTGCGCGGACGGAAATGTGGGGAAAGATTGGGTGCACGGGCTTCACGGTCAAAAGGTTGAAGGTGAACCTTACCCGGCTAAAAAAGCTCACCTCATGGAACACATGGTCGAATCCGCTAAGGCAACCATCGACCACTTCGGCAAGCATATCACCTTCATCAACGTGATGCGCAACATGTCCGTCGACTGTGACTGCGCGGGGACCGGAGCGGAGCGGCCGACAGCTCGGGATATCGGTATACTCGCATCCACGGACATCGTAGCCGTTGACCAAGCGTGCTTGGATTTGCTCGATAAACTGCCGGCGGATGAAAAACACGACCTGCAGGAGCGCATCCGAACCCGCGAGGGCGAACACCAACTCGAGTACGGAGAGCAAATGGGGCTCGGCTCGCGTAAATACGAACTCATTGAAATTAAATAGTTTTCCCCACCCGAGAAACGAATTCCGTGATACGATGCCGGACGAACAGACAGACCTCGGTTTCGCGCGCTTGGATATGTCGCGAGAGGAGCGTACAGGGCTCCCGGAAACAGTGTACTGCCCCGGGAAAACACCGCAGCAACTCATTGATATTCTACGTGCTTTCCGGGAACGCGGGGTCGCCGTGCTGTGTACCCGTTGCGGTGAATCGCAAGCCGACGCGGTCAGGGCGGCGCATCCGGATGCGGAGTACGACGCCGACTCCCGCACCCTGCGCTTACGCGGTCGCTGTGCTCCTGCCCTGCCGGGGGTTGTAGCCGTATGCACGGGTGGCACAGCGGACATACCGGTCGCCGAGGAAGCCGCGCGTTGTGCCGAATTCTTCGGAGCCCGGGTGCGGCGTTTTTACGATGTCGGTGTGGCGGGTCTGCACCGTTTGCTCGGCTGCCTGCCTGATATTCAGCGGGCGCAGGTGGTCATCGCCGTGGCAGGCATGGAGGGGGCCCTCGGTAGTGTCATCGCGGGTTTGGTGAAGGTTCCGGTTATAGCCGTGCCGACTTCGGTGGGATACGGTGCATCCTTTTCCGGTCTTGCTCCTTTACTTTCAATGCTTAACTCCTGCGCCGAGGGGCTTTCCGTTGTCAACATCGACAATGGTTTCGGGGCGGCTGTTCAAGCTTGTCGTATTCTCAATCTTATGCGTAATCCTTTATGATACTTTACTTAGAAGGAAGTTGCGGAATCAGCGGCGATATGCTTGTTGCCGCTTTGCTGGACTTGGGGGCATCCCGCGAAAAACTGGACGCCACCTTGGGTAGTCTAAGTGCGCGCGGCGATTTTTCCTACACCGTCTCGCGTAAATCCTCGTACAGCATCGCCGGGTGCGATTTCGATGTGCGCTTGCGCCACCACGAGCAGCCCCGCGAAGAAGCGTACCACAAGCACCATCACCACCGCCATCTCGCTGAGGTAGAACAAATTATCGCGTCCACCGAAATGTCGCCGGGGGCTCGCGTTCTGGCAAATCGTATTTTTCGAATTGTGGCAGAGGCAGAGGCGTACGCCCACGGTTGTCTACCGGAGGAAGTGCACTTTCACGAGGTCGGCGCTTGGGATTCCCTAGCCGATATCCTCGGTGCCGCTGTTCTGGCGGATGATTTGGCGGCGGAGGACTGTGTGGTGACAGGGTTCACGGAGGGCGAGGGCAGCGTGGTTTGTCAGCACGGTGAACTCCCTGTGCCGGTACCGGCTGTGCTCCGTATCGCGCAGGTTTACGGTATCCCGCTGTCACGTTGTAGCGTTCACGGTGAAATGGTTACACCTACGGGCATCGCCATAGCGGCGGCTCTGCGTTCGCAAACCGAACTCCCGGCGCCTTTCCGTATCCTGCGAACAGGTATCGGGCTGGGTAAACGCGATTTCGGTCGCGCCAACTTCCTGCGCGCTATGCTGATCGAGCCGGTCGTGTCTCCGGAACAACTCTTTGAAATCTCTGCCAATATCGATGATTCTACCCCGGAAGAACTTTCTTTCCTCATGGAGCAGCTCTTCCTCGTGGGGGCTCGCGATGTTTGGTTCTCTCCGTGTTACATGAAAAAAAATCGTCCGGGTGTAGTTTTGAGTGTGCTCGCGGACGCGTCTCTGCTTCGGGTAACAGAGGATGCCATTCTGCGGCATAGCAGCACGATCGGGCTGCGTCGCCACCCCGTGCAGCGCACGACCATGCAGCGTGAAGTCCGTACGATTCAACTCCCTTACGGTTCTGTGCGTGTGAAGTTTGTGTCTTTCGGCGATATTTCACGTGCCTACCCGGAGTTCGAATCCCTGCGCGTCCTAGCTCTCGCGTCCGGTCGTTCCATCCGTGCGGTACGAGATGATGTTACTGCCGCTCTTTCAAATACTTGCCTATGAAACATAAACTCCGAGAATTTCTCATTCGTCGCGCTGCCGGCGGTGTCGCTTTGGCGTTTTCCGGTGGGGTAGATAGTTCTCTGCTCCTGCACGCTCTGTTGCGTTTGCATGCCGAGGGGCTCGTGGCAAAGGTAGTGGCTTTCTACTTCCGCAGTAGTTTCCAGCCGCCCGCCGAGGTGTCTCGAGTGCTACAAAGCGCAGAAGCTATGGGTGCTTCTCTCGTTGTTATTGATACTCAACCACTTCGCGAGCTCCCGGAGTTGCGCAACAATCCGGTCGATAGATGTTACATCTGCAAGCACCACCTCTTTTCTACGCTCGCTCAACGCGCCGCAGAACTGAATTTGCCTTGTATCATGGACGGCACGAATGCGGATGACCTCGGTCAATTCCGCCCGGGGCTCCGAGCTCTGCGGGAGCTCGGGGTGGTTTCTCCGCTGGCGGAGGTCGGTCTGCGTAAGGCGGATGTGCGTGCGCTTGCCCGTGAATGGGGGCTGTCCTGTGCGTCTCTCCCGGGGGCTCCTTGCTTGGCTACTCGCTTCGAATACGGTACCGAGCTTTCGGAGGATATCTTAGCACGAGTGGCTGAAGGTGAACGTATTCTACACGAATTTTTCCCGGATGTTTCGTTACGTCTGCGGGTGCACGGTTCAAACTTGGTGCGCATCGAGCTCCCCGCGTCTCAGTGGTCGCACGCACTTTCCCTAGCTGCGTCTCTCTCCGATGCTCTTCGTAACCTCGGTTTCACTTATATCACTCTGGATTTACAGGGGTTCCGCAGTGGTAGTATGGATGAAGTTCTCCCTGATACCCATGCCTGATACTACCTTATCCGTGCTTTTAGGTTTAGCCGTCGCGGATGCCGTCCTCCACACCCTCGCCGGCCCGGACCACTACCTCCCTTTCGTCATGATAGCTAAATGCAGGCGTTACAGTATGTTACGTGCCATGACATGGACCCTTCTCTGCGGCATCGGTCACGTCGGTAGTGCCTTGTTGATTGCTTTGCTTTTTATGTTTGCGTCGCACCTGCTATCCGAATCCCGCATGGAATGGATCAATGAAAATCGCGGAAACCTTGCGGCTTGGGCACTTATCGGTTTCGGTGCCGCGTACATGCTTTACGCTATGCGGCATAATTGGTTGCACCGCCACCACTCTCACGAGCACGGACACGGTCTCCTCCGCAACCACAATGCGCAAGTTACCCCGTGGATTATTTTCATCATCTTTGTCCTCGGACCCTGCGAAGCTCTCCTCCCCTTACTCGCACCCGCTGCCGCCCTCGGTGTCGCTGCCGTCGCCTTGGTTACTATTGTCTTCAGTGTCTGTACCATCGCCACCATGATGCTTGCTGTCGCCGCCGGCATCAAGGGTCTCTCCCTCCTTCACTTCAATTGGCTCGAATCTCATAGCGGCGAAGTCGCCGGCGCCACCATCATGCTCTGCGGCATCGCCATCGC
>CAZJIH010000136.1:0-4284 GCA_964545935.1 uncultured Akkermansia sp.
GGGGGGGGCAGGCATTGCGGCAGGACTGCGGTTCACTCCTACCACTGCCGAAAAAATGAATAAAATGAGACCGCTGCAACCCGTCCGCCCTTTCTCGGCACGCCAAAAAATGCAACGCAAAAACTCGTCCCTGCTCGTGCGCGAGGGTGCAAGCATTAAAAACATCCTTTTTTCTTGATCGTCCATCTCCGTATGCAGATAACTTTATCGCATCTCTCCCAAAATGTCAAGCCTACTTAATCGCATCCCGTGCGCTTCAGGTTAGTTTTCCGTATGATAAAATTTGCGATGCAAGTATTTCAGGATGAGAATGTAATGACATGATGTCAGAAAAAGTGCTTGTCGGGTGGGGGGCATGTATGGTAGAATGGACGTGTTATGCTATCGGACAGGACAAAAAAGGGGATAGAGCGAGCGCCGCACAGAAGCCTGATGAGGGCGACGGGGATGACGGATAAGGACATAGAAAAACCGTTCATCGCTATCTGTAACTCGTACAATGAAGTGATACCCGGTCATGTACACCTGAACAAGGTGGGAGAGCTCGTAAAGGAGGAGGTACGCCGAGCGGGAGGGACACCGATAGGGTTCAATGTAATCGGCGTATGCGACGGCATAGCGATGGCGCATGAGGGGATGAAGTATTCGTTGGCGAGCCGGGAACTCATAGCGGACAGCGTAGAAACGATGCTCCGAGCGCATGCCTTTGACGCGTGTATCTGTATCCCGAATTGCGACAAGATAGTACCCGGCATGCTCATGGGGGCACTCCGGTGTAACATACCGACAATTTTTTGTTCCGGCGGACCGATGGCGGTAGGTAAGGGAATCCACGGAGAGGACTTGGACCTGAACAGCGTTTTCGAAGCCGTGGCAGCGTGTACGGCAGGAAAAATAACCGAGGCGGACTTGCATGAAGTGGAGTGTCGGGCGTGTCCGGGTGCCGGTTCGTGCTCCGGGATGTTTACCGCTAATTCCATGAATTGTTTATGTGAGGTGCTGGGGATAGCCCTTCCGGGGAACGGGACACTCGGGGCGACCTCGGAGGAGCGGAAGGAACTTTGGCGTGCAGCGGCGCGACGCGCGGTTGAAATGGCGGAACAAGGCGGACCGCTTCCGAGGGAACTCGTGACCCGGGACAGTCTAGATAATGTATTCGCGGCGGACATGGCAATGGGAGGTTCCAGCAATACCGTGCTACACACATTAGCCTTTGCCCATGAAGCCGGTATAGAGTACGACTTGAGACGCGTCGATCAGATTTCCGAGCGAACTCCGAATATTTGCAAAGTAGCACCCAGCTCCCGGTTTCACATGCACGATGTGCTGCGCGCCGGCGGGATTATGACGCTTCTGGCGGAGCTCAATCGTTTACCCGGGACGCTGCATACAAATACACCCACGGTAAGCGGGAAAACGCTTGGTGAGCAGATAACCGGTCTCGCTACAAAAGACGCCGAAGTGATACGACCTGTAGAGCGAGCTTATTCCCGGGACGGTGGGTTGGCTGTACTCTTCGGGAATTTGGCGGAACAGGGGGCTATCGTCAAAAAAGCCGGAGTTTTGCCTGAGATGATGGTACATCGCGGTCCGGCTGTCATTTTTGAAAGTCAGGAGGATGCCTGCGCGGGTATTTTAGCGGACAAAGTGAAACCGGGCGATGTGGTAGTCATCCGCAATGAAGGTCCCAAAGGTGGGCCGGGTATGCAGGAGATGCTTGCCCCCACAAGTTACATCATGGGCAAGGGTCTCGGTAATTCCGTAGCTCTGATAACGGACGGGCGCTTCTCCGGTGCTACCCACGGTGCCTGCATCGGACATATCTCGCCGGAAGCTGCCGAAGGCGGTCTCATCGGACTGCTGCGGGACGGCGATATGATTTCGATCGACATACCTGCGCGTACGCTGCGGGTTGAACTGAGTGACGAAGAAATTGCGGTGCGACGTGCTGCATGGGTGCCGACTATGCGGGAAATTGAAGGTAGTTGGTTGAAACGTTATCGCAAATCGGCGACTAACGCAGGCAAAGGTGCCGTACTTGTCTGACAGTACGAACTATATGATTTATTATGAACTGCCCGAGGGCAGATGAGAAACTTTGAGTAAAAATTATAGAAAACTATGAGTGACACACAGGGAAAAACAGCGACAGGAAGTAGCGGAAATGTTATTGTACGATATTTCGCGGAATTCGGAGTACTGCGAGAATGCGGACGTAATTTTTGGTTGACTAACTTTATCCAATTTTTTGACGGTTTATCGTACTTTACGCTCATCATCGTTTTTACGCTCTTCCTAAAAGAATATTGCGGATTTCGCGATGCCGATGCCCCGTACTGGGTAGGTATGTATACCCTCTTTGTCTCACTTTTCGCCTTTGCCGTAGGAACTATCTGCGACATCATCGGACTGAAACGAACGTACCTCATCGGGTTCGCTTTGCTTATCCTCGGACGTTTGTTCCTAGGGATGGGCTCGGACTTCGGGTTGAAGATACTGAATCTTTCCCAAGATGCCTCCCGCTATATCGTCATTGCCGGCATCGCAATCATGAGCTTCGGCACCTCCTTTATGGGACCGTGTATCACAACTTCTATCCGCCGATTTACCACACTTAACGCGCGTCCTACAGGTTTCAATTTTTACTACCTCTTTATGAATATCGGAGCCTTGCTTGCGGGGGTGGCTGTGGTTGACCCCCTGCGAAGGTTGTTTCCGGGGGTGTCGGGATTACAGATGGTTGTTAATTTCGGGACATGTTGCGAGGTTATAGCGTTTATCTTTACGCGTTTTGTGGATGAAAACTTCTATGCCGTACCGGAAGAACGCGTAACTACCGAGAAGATAAATTCCAGGCGACCTTTGCAATTGATAGGTGAAGTCATTCGGGAGCGTGCATTCCGAAAATTAGTCATTTTTTTGGTACTTACCCTCGGAGTGCGGCTCGTCTTTACCCTTCAATTCATGATCATGCCGCAGTATTACACGCGGACAATAGGTGATGATTTTCCGCTGGGATTCATGAATTCTCTCAATCCCTTTATTATTATTACCGGACTCATTGTTATTATTCCAATTCTCAAACATTTTTCCACCGTGCGTCTCATGATTTCCGGGATGTCCATCTCCGCGCTTTCCCTCGTCCTCATGGTCATCCCACCGGAATGTTATTTCGTATTCCCCGGAATTGATACCGTGAGTCAGGCATATTTTGTTGCCATTTTTCTTCAAATTCTGATATTTGCTTCCGGTGAGATCCTGTTCAGTCCGCGTTTTTCCGAATATGTAGCACGTGTGGCGCCGAAGGATAAAGTGGCCTCTTACATGTCGCTGTCGGCACTACCGATGTTTATTGCAAAACCTGTTAACGGTGTTGTGGGAGGTTTGTTGATATCGTATATGTGCTACGACGGTATCGCCGCAAAAATTGATACCGGACATGTCAGCTATTGGATGTCGCCGGAATTTATGTGGTTGATTTATCTGATTATGGCTGTTATTTCCCCTCTCGCTATCATCCTGACAAAGGATATGTTCGTTTCCGACCACCCGGAGGAGGATACACGAAGTTCGGAGGAGGAAGAAGAAAGTATTCTCAGATCTCAGGAAATGTAAATCATTAAAAATTATGGACAGTACGAAACAGGAAAAACGCAGTATTAAATGGGGAGCGATCCTGACGGATATGGTTATCCTGATGATAATCATGGGTGCCCTCGGAGGCTTAAGCAATCTCTTTATGAAAGCCTTTGAATCCGTAACGGTAACCGATTCCCTCGTCTCGCTCATTCGTAAGGAAAGCGTAAAAAATAACGCGGATGTCCCATTTTCGAAAGAGTTAGAAGAATTGGTGAAGGAGGACACTGAGGCTATCAATTCCCGCGACTGTAACGGTAGAACCCCTTTGATGTGGACCGTATATGTCAACTATAACGATCCGTCCGAAACCGCAAAAAAAGACGTAAAACGTTTATTTTATCTGAATGAATTGCTGAAGGTACCCGGGATACGGACAAATGAGAGCGACAATGATGGATTTACCGCCCTGCACTGGGCTGCATGGAGCGGTCTGCCCGCCTGTGTAAAAAGGCTTGCAGAAGTAGGTTTGGATGTTAATGCCCCCGAAAAAGCCGGGTATACTCCCTTGATGTTGGCCGCAATGCGTGGTAACGCCGAAACTGTTGCTATGCTGCTGCAACTCGGCGCAGATCCGTCACGAACACTGCCCAACGGTGATACCGCCGCGAAATTGGCTCAGGAACACGCTGAAGCATACCACAAGCG
>CAZJIH010000137.1:0-4128 GCA_964545935.1 uncultured Akkermansia sp.
CCGCCTTACACCACCTTCAAAAATTTTTTGGAGTTAGCTGCAAATTTGGCTTGCTTTTCACGTAAAGACGCTGTACAATACCCCCCGACAAGCACGGGTAGCTCAGAGGTAGAGCGGCTGTTTTACACGCAGTTGGTCAGGGGTTCGACTCCCTTCCCGTGTACGTCTAGGATACTCAACGAAGTGCCGCATTGCATTGACAATGCGGCGCTTTTTGTATTGCAATGCCCAGCAATGCAAAGCATTCCGCATTACAACTCACGACAACACCGACTGCAAAAATACACCGGCAGGAAGTCCCCCATCGCGGTGGCATGTACCAAGGTGAACGTCTCACCGCCGCCCAAGCCCGCAAACGCGCGGAGCTCGTCGCCTACACCATCGCCACCGCCGTCACTGACATCCTCACAGGTACGCGGTCAACGCGAGGTCCAGCTCCCTAGTCGGCGTCACTGCGTACTGCTTACCGAGTTCGATCGTAGCGACATTTCCGAGGGAGTTGCGGAAGGAAATCCGCACGGGTGTTTTCCCCGGGTGATCGACAAGTGCTTTCTTGATGAGCTCTAGGTCTCCCGCATCATGCCGCGTAGTAAGCAACGAAAGGGTATAAAAATTATCCGTTTTCCCGCATCGGGAATGCGAAGCGGGGGTGATGAGTTCCATGGAACTGACAGATACCCGTTTCGCAATACCGGAGCTCACGCCTTGGTTCCGTTCATCGATAGAGATGCGTGCGCGAATGCGGACAAAGTTGCCCTCCTGCAGCAGTCCTTCCGTCGCAACCGACTTAGTATAAGCATCTCCCCATACCAATACTTCCGTGCTCCCGGTAAAATCCTCTACAACAAGAACCGCGAATTTCTGTGCATTTGCCTTACTCGTTTTGACGGTTACGGTGCGTATCATCCCGGCTATATCGCAGAGGTTGCGTATCTCGTCGCGCGATAATTCCGGCAGCTTGCCGATCGGCATGTACTTCGGTTGGTCAATTATTCCCAGCATGGTATCCAACGGACTCCCGGAAAAATACGCGCCGGTCAGATTCTTTTCATCATCGAGCCGCTTTTGTTTCGTCCACTCCGGAATGGGTAACAACGGTATCTCCTCCTGCATCGGTATAGTCATATCAAAAAGAGCCATCTGCCCGGATTCGTTATCTCGGTGCACCGAAGCCGCTCCGTTGAGCGCTCGGTCTATGTCTTCAAAAAGCGCCGCACGTGTCGTGTGCGTACAATCAAGTGCCCCGCATTGTACTAACACTTCCAGTTGGTTACGTCGTACATTCTGCGGCGGTATTCGATAACAGAAATCCTCCAGGCTCGCGTACGGACCGTGCGCCTCGCGTTCTTCAATGATGATTCGTACCGATTCCGCGCTCATATTTTTAACCGACGCCAGCCCGAACCGTACCGCTAAGTGCCCGTTAGGCATAATTTCCGGTCGGAATTTGACGTCGGATCGGTTCACACACGGCCCGAGTACCTCAATCCCTAATCGATTCGCCTCCTGAATAAATATCCCGATCTTTTCATTGGTCGCCTCATTCGACATCAACCCGCACATGAACTCTACCGGATAGTGCGCTTTCAAATATGCCGTCCAATATGATATATGCCCATAACACGCTGAGTGCGATTTGTTAAAACCATACCCGGCAAATGTTTGAATTTTATCAAATATCGCATTCGCCGTTTTTTCATCGATGTTATTTGTGTCGCGACATCCTTTCACGAAACGGGCGCGCTGTTCCTTCATTTCCTGCATATCTTTGTGCCCCATAGCCCGACGCAGAATATCCGCACCGCCCAGCGTATATCCCGCCAGCAATTTAGCGGCTGCCTGTACCTGCTCTTGGTAAATCATCACTCCGTAGGTCGGCCCGGAAACCTGTTCCAGCAAAGGATGTTCATACTCAGGGACTTTCTCCCCTTTCTTTACGGCTATCATCTCGTCAATAAATTTCATTGCGCCCGGTCGGTACAGGGCTAGCAGCGCTATGATGTCGTCTATCCGGTCTATCCCGTATTTGCGGCAGGTTTCAACCATCCCGCTGCTTTCCAACTGAAAGACCCCGAGCGTGTCACCGCGATTCAATAAAGCAAGTGTCTCCGCATCGTCTATGGGTACTTCATCATACCGAAAACCCGGCTCCCTCTTCCTCACAAAGTGTTCAGCGTCTTTCATTACCGTGAGTGTCTTCAACCCAAGAAAGTCCATTTTCAGCAAGCCGGCGTTGTAAATGGCATCCATGTCGCATTGTGCTACCACTTCTCCCTGCGGATCGCTGAGATCATCGCGCGTAAGTGCCACATATTCATCCAACGGTCGATCCCCTATCACTACTCCGGCTGCGTGCATCCCAACATTCCGAATAGTCCCTTCAAGCTTCGTCGCATATTTCCAGACTTCCCCGTACCGACTGTCACGTACAAGATTCCTCAATTCTTCATTCCCTTCATAACTGCTTTTCAATGTTACATTCGGACCGATATCTATGAGCTTGGCTATCCGATCGCTTTCCGAAAAACTCATGTCCAACACCCGCGATACATCACGTATGACCGATTTGGCTGCCATCGTGCCGTATGTTATGATGTGGCTCACCGCACGTTCCCCATACTTTTTCCGTACATAATCAATTACTTCCGGCCGCCTCGTCTGGCAAAAATCTATGTCGATATCCGGTGGGCTGACTCGCTCCGGATTCAAAAAACGTTCAAACAGTAGGTCGTAGGATAGGGGGTCGATGTTCGTTATCCGCATGCAGTACGCCACCAACGACCCCGCCGCCGAGCCACGTCCGGGCCCCACCGGAATGTCTCGGTCTTTTGCCCAATTGATAAAGTCTGCAGTGATGAGAAAGTAACTCGCAAAACGTAATTGATTGATAACTTCCAGTTCGGTTTCCAGTCGCTCACTAAGTTCCGGATCATTTTTTACCCGTTCTTCCCCGTATCGTTTGATGAGTCCTTCCCGACATATCTTTCGCAGGTATTCCTCGCGCGGAGTCCCGTCAGGTGTGGCAAATTCCGGATACCTCTCCGTAGAGGTCGAGTCCAATTTGATTGATATGTTGCACCGCTTCGCAATAAGTTGTGTATTCTCATAAGCTTCCGGATATTCCGGAAATAACCGCCGCATCTCTTCCTCACTCTTCAGATACACCGAGGCCGGATAATGCACGCGTTTGGCATCCATCCGCTTGTTACCGGTCCCGACACATATGAATATGTCATGCGCTTCGTGGTCCTCCGCATTCAAAAAATGAGCATCGTTCGTGACAACCAACGGTACCCCGTGTTTCCTCGCCAAACGTACCAACTCCGGCGTGCACCGCCGTTCATCCGGTAATTCATGGTCTTGTAACTCAACAAATAAGTTGTTCTCACCGTATATCTCACGCAAAGTCAGCAAAACCTCCTCCGCCTTTTCCGGACGCCCCTGCAATATCCATTCCTGCATCGGCCCGGAAATACATCCGGTCAAACAAATAAGCCCTTCACTGTATTTCCTCAACGCTTCTATGTCTACTCGCGGCCTGTAGTAATATCCCTCTAAGTGCCCCGCACTTACAAGTTTTATGAGATTCGCCCACCCGCGATTGTTTTCGCAGAGAAGCACGAGATGTGTGCTCTTACTGCGTCCGGGTACCAACTTCTTCAACCGCATCGATGCAGGACTCAAATACACTTCACATCCCAAAATCGGCTTAAAATACGTCCGTTTCTCCTCCGGATGCTCCGCATTCCATGCCGCTACTTTCTTGTTGTGTTTCTTCGTATTGACGAGAAATTCTATCGCCGCAAATACATTCCCATGGTCGGTTATTGCCACGGAATCCATCCCTAACTGCGTACATTTCTCTATGAGTTCCTTCGTACGTATCATCCCATCCAACAACGAATATTCCGTGTGTACGTGTAAATGCGTAAATGGCATACCCAAGTCTACCATACCTCCCCCATATTTGCAAGCACTGAACCGCTGAACCGCAGTCCTGCCCCAATGCCCTCCCCCCCCGCCACATTTACGATCTTAGATTTTTGATTGATGATTTAAAAAGTTAGGCGCTGCCGTGGCGCAAGGATCGGAAGTTAGTTACGAAGCAAAGCCGGGAAGAATGGCATG
>CAZJIH010000138.1:0-4038 GCA_964545935.1 uncultured Akkermansia sp.
GCGGGAAAAATCGCGCACTCCATTGTGCCTAACTTTCTCGCTTCGTACTTCGTTCTTACTTTATCTCCTTCTTCGTTTCTGTGGTGTTTTCGGTGTGCTGTCGGAACGGCTTTCCTCGTATTGTTCCGAGGCAAGTTTTTCGAGCCTTTTAGCACGGCTCTCATTTCCAGCTTTACGCCAACATTCCGCAATTAACCGTACTATCTCAACTTCTTTTTTGATCGTAAAGAAATCATTACTCCGGAAAGCTGTTTTCATAAAGAGGTTATCTGCTTCCCTCGCACAATTCTCCCACATATTTTTTATGGTATAATTTGTGTGCGCCTGCTCTTTTTCACCCTCCTTCTTCAATTTTTCAGAATACGTATCTAAAGATTGAGAATAAAGCGTGAATACTTGTTCAAAGAAATAGCGATTGCCGGCATATTCTTTCAGCTTGTCCCTAAAATATGCTTCGAGTTCATGCAGATTTCCCGCATTGAGATATACTTCTACACTGCGTCTCATGCTGTCAATCGCCAAGTCGGTACGCCCGGCTTGTATGAGTTCGTTCAGCCGCTTCGCATTCTTCTTGAAAAATGTAATCTTTACGATATCTCTCTTTCCCGCTAAGATGTGATCGTTAAGCACTCCTTCAGCTATATCTAGGATTTCAATATTCTTTTTGCCCGCTTGGTTCAGGTCATTCAAATAAAGTCGTCGCCATTCCTTGTCGTCTATCATTTCTTCTCCGCATAGTGTCATCACATCCACCATGTTTTTCCATGCTGCGGAAAATTGCGGAACAAAGGAACATACAAATCGTGCGGTTGCCAAAGCCTCTTTCTTGCATCCCAGTAACACCAAATAGTCGGAAAGTACCATACAATTCGATACCTGCGTCACTTTGTTATCCGGTAATTTACTCTTACGTCCGGTAAGCGCCGACGCGTGTTCATACTGTCCCGAGCAGGGATTCCTGAACCGTCCTGTCCGGTACCCGTAGGAACCGGTAATTGTCCAATTATCGTCGGATGTGAGGAGTCCGACCCATGCGTGCGGTCCCCGATTACCGTCTCCTACCATAATAGTAGCCGGTATACCTCGACACTTAGCCGTGTTTGCGCAGAAGTATGCTTGATCCGTGCACTTACCCCCTTCTTGTTCAATTTCCTCGAAAGAATACACCATGTATGGATCCGCGTTATAAGTTGCTCGCTCCATCAGGTACTCAATATGTCCGTACGTCCCTCCCCAATTCGCGCGTTTGAATTCGTTTAACTCCTTTTTAGCCCACTCGAATTCCGACTTGGGTAGCCGTACATCCACCACATACAAGAGATCGGATACACTCAACTCCTGAATATTTGTGAGTAACCTTCCTTTAACATCTTCTGATAAATAATACTTAAAGAGTTCCGGTATGTCAACCCTGGGTTCATCCGGATCGCGATAGCCTCCGCTTTCATGCGCTACTTCTTTGCATACCAAGGAGCACGCTATGGCTAAGTTCATGTAGCGTACCCGATCGCGCTCATCTGTGTCTTTCCAGAGGGAGTAAAATACGCTCAGTGTCCGTGAAAATTCTTCCGCTCGCCCGGAATTAAGGGTAAATTCCTGCAACAAGCGATGTAGTGGTCGCGTCTTATCCAGCAACATCCATCGCATGAATTCCGCCCACGAATTCGCTGCCTGCTCAGCGCGTCCATGCAGCGGGCGTATCAATTCATCCAATCGCTCGAGATTGACCATACGTGCCATGTAGCAAAGGTCAACGGCATCCATAAGCACGGGTGCATTCCGATACGTTGTGTAGTTAAGTTGCTTACTATTCGCTAATGAAGGAGCTATCGCGCGTATTTGTTCCTCCAGAATTGGGGCAAGCACCCTAACTTCCCCTCGCTTAATCATCCGCTCTACCCATTCATTCCATAATCTTTTTGTGGCGGCGGAACTCGCTCCGGGTCCCAACATTTTCAGTTCCTCGGTGTATACTGTGTCTTCTTTCTTTATAACCTTAGGTTCATCAACTATTTCCTCCTTCCTAGGCGAGGCTTCCGAATCGTCTTCCGCCTTATCCGATGTGTCATCATCCCTCTCGCCCTCATCAGACGTGACTGTGTCTGTGCTCTCCTCCGGTATGTGCGCGGGAATCCCCTCCCCCGTCGGTGAGGGTTCAGTGGTTCCGGATTCAGTTTCATTCTCCGTCTGTGCGGGAACAACATCCTCGCCCGGGGTAGTTGCATCATCTTTTACATCCTCAGGTTCTTCTTGTTCACCCTGCACTCCCCCGCCCTGTTCGGAGGGTTGCTCCTCGCCCGGCAGTTCATCTTCCGGATGTTCTTCCGCAACCTCTGTCTTTGCAAGTGTCTGTGCGGGGACATCGTCCTGCGTCAGTTTGTAGTACCCCCACACTCCTCCCCCGAGTAGCACCATCACCACTCCCCACACGAGCCACCGCAGTTTTTTACGCTTCCCCTTTATGTCTCGTCTCCTTATCATAACGGTGGCTCACCTGTGTTTAGTATTACGCAGCAAGAATGCCTGTCCCCTACCACGAAAACGAAAATGCAATCCCCGCTTTAATAATTATCAACTTCGCTCATGTGTAGGAGTAGTTTCTTTGCCATCGTAATCCCCTTTTCAAAAATATCGAGTCGCATGTTTTCATTCGGAGAATGGATACGCGCATCCGGTAAATCAAGTCCGAGAAACAACGCATCTTTCCCGAGAATTTCAGACAAAGACGCCACCACGGGTATCGACCCTCCCTCGCGTACAAGTACAGGCGGATTCCCGAATGTTTCTTCAAGGGCTCGCTGCGCCGCTTTTCCAAAGGAGGAATGCGGGTTGCTCATATAGGCGTCCCCGGCATGTTGCATCGTAAATTTCATACGTACACTCGGTGGACATTCCTTCTTAAAATGCGCTTCTACCTTGCGCATGATGTCCACCGGGTCTTGCCCGGGTACAAGTCGACAACTTATCTTCGCAAGTGCGCGTGTCGGAATTACTGTCTTTGACCCATCACCTCCGTATCCGCCGCTTATCCCGTTAGGCTCGAAAGTGGGTCGTGCGTATACGCATTCAGCTCCGCTATACCCTTTCTCCGTCCGAAGCTCCGGTACTCCGGTAAGCTGTGCCAACTCCTTATCACTCATCCCGGGTACCCGCCGCCAACTTTCCTTCTCCCATTCAGCTATGGGGGCTACTCCATCATAAAATCCGGCAACTGTAACCCGCCCATCCGCATCGCGTGTGCTTGCCAGCATTTCACAAAGTACGGTGATGGGATTTGCCACCGCTCCCCCGAATATCCCGGAATGTAGGTCCATTTTCGGTCCTAGTATCTCTAATTCAAAACAGCATAACCCCTTAAGCCCGTATGAAAATGACGGCACATCCGGCGCCGCCATCCCGGTGTCGCTAACCACTATGATGTCGCATGCCAACTCCTCTTGTACTTCCGGTCTCTTGATAAAATTCTGTAAGCTGTAGCTCCCGCGTTCTTCCTCTCCTTCAAAAAGATAGACTACATTCAACGGTAGCCCCCCCTGCTCCGCTATCAGCTCCTGAGCTCCGAGTATGTGCGCCATAATCTCCCCTTTATCATCGGATGCCCCGCGTGCATATATCCTCCCATCCCGTACACTCGGTTCAAACGGTGGACTCTCCCACTCATCAACCGGATCCACAGGCATTACATCATAGTGCCCGTATATTAACACCGTGGGCTTCCCTTCCACACGCGGACTATGTCCCACCACTATGGGGTGCAACTCCGTTCTATACTTCTTCGCCGTAAATCCCAAACCCTTTAATTTCTGTTCCAAATAATCCGCACACCGCTCCACATCCGCCGCATATTCAGAAAGCGCGGATACACTCGGTATCTTCAAAAATCTCGTCAGTTCTTCCAACCTTGTCATACCCGCATTATATACCCTCCCCTCCCATAACGCAAGAATATTCCTCCGTCAAAAAGCAACAGACATCTCGCAACAACGAAAGATCGGGGAGGCCGAACTCAAGATCATTTCCCATGCCCATGCCGGTAGC
>CAZJIH010000139.1:0-4035 GCA_964545935.1 uncultured Akkermansia sp.
AACAGTTTAGCACCGCGCGATGATTCCGCCGTGGATATGCGTGGTGGGAGAGCAGATACAAGGGACGAGGAACGAAGTGAAACAGCGGAGTGCGTATGACTTTTTCCCTGCTAAGCTGACGATCGGAAACCGTACAGGGAGAAGGGTTGCAGCACCTATCATAGATTTTATTGGGACGAGTATGCATTAGTTCACACCCATCGCATGAAAATCTGCGCTTCGCATTTTAAATGCGGTAAACATATCTAGGGCGCTTAGATACACATAATCAATGACTTACACGTATACAGACCGCTTTTAGGGTCGGTTTCTCCCTGTCATTTTCCCGCCTCCCAATATTCCATAATTTATTTTTTTTGAGGGAAACAGTGAATTTTGTTCTGGACACCGCATTTAAAATGAGATATACTAATAGCCGACTCATACATTGCGGGAGCTGCCGGTCGAATGACTGGTTAGCTTCGCTTTCTACATCAACTCACACATCATTTGTACTATGAAATTACACATACCTACTGCACTGCGTCGCGCCTTGCTGAAAGCTATGGCTGTCTCGCTATTCGTTACCACCGGCTCCGCCTCGGCATGGACACCGAAAGATGACCTCGGCAATACTATGTTTGTGGGCGATTCCATCACCAACGGGGCGTACCTGAACCTGCACTCTTGGCGTTGGGAAATGCACAAAATCTTTACGGATAATGGTATCTCCTATGACGAGGTCGGAGTTATGGACGGCGATAATAAGGGAGGAAGTATGGATATGCGTTACGGGGATAGCGTGTTCTTGAACCGACACGCTTCCCAGAATTCTGCTCGTGCGTATGAGATTGCGGAAAGAAAGCAGAAACTGGGACAAACGCGCTTTGGCGGTACAGGTATCCAGCATTGGCTGGGCTTGGCGGAGCCTAGTGGATGGAGTGGTTCCAGCGTAGAGGGGTATCGACTGGAAGATGTCGACAAACCGGTGAATACCTTCTTCCTGATGATCGGCACGAATGATACGCTTTCCGATTATGCAACATCGGGGATCGGTGCCAACAGCAACCTAGAAACGGTAGAACAGAATCTGCTGGGATTATCGAACGGAACCTATTCCGGAAACGGGGACATGGATACCATTGTTAACGCGATGATAGAGTCGAGTGCCCAAGCAGAAATCATTATCCTCGGGGTACCTGTGTGGGGGAATCATAGCAACAATAATGCAGACGTTGATCACCAAGCGATGGCGTCATATAATAAAGCTCTAGGGCAATGGGCTGCGCAGCAGAAAAATGCGTCTCATATCAAGTTTATTGATCCGAACGCGGGTATCCTAGATGTCACGGATGCTGCTGGGCGCGGAGTCGATAGCATGTTTCAAGACCACCTGCACCCGAATGCTCAGGGCGAACTACTCCTCGCCGGGAATGTGGCGAAGGGGCTCGGGTATGCAGGACGCACGGCGGGACAGGTGCGGAAGGCTGCCACGGAATTTAGCCTGAAAGCTGAAGCAATACATACATCTGCTTCAAAAACGGGTACCGTCACCTACGATGCGAGTACCGGGTTGACCTTTACCGCCGGTTCAACGTTAACCGGCAACTGGGGCAGTGCCCCGGAGGGTGGATTCACGTTGGAGTTTCATGCAGGCAGTATCGGCAACGGGGCAACGGCTGGATGGGACACAAATACGGGACTCACCGTCTCGGTAGGCGACGGGACGCATTCCGGCTCCCTCACTCTCAATGAAGCCTACATTCAGTGGGGAGACACCATCCTGTATTCGATGGATATGTCTACTCTTTCGGATGCTATCCGCATTGCCTACATCCGGGGAAACAACTCACTGGGGCTCGCCACGGGGTTCTACGTGTGGTTGGGGGATCAACTCATCGGTGAAGCCTTGTCGGTCGGTTCGGAATCGCTGAGTGGCGTAGAGATCGGGAACACCACGTCCGGTGAAATTACCTTGAGTGAGCTAGCCATGGATTCTACCGGTTCTTGGGCACCGGATAGCAACGGAGTGATGGGTGACTCGTTGCCGACCATTGAGCCCGCCTCGGCGTCATCTTACACCGGGTGGCCCGGCGTGCAGGATTGGCCCGGCACGGACAAGATGGTTGAGGACGTGCAAACCTTGACCGGAGGTGGACTTTCGTCGAGCCTATTCACGGACGGTAAGACTGGGTGCAATGTCATTCTGAGTGGTAGCCAGCCCTCCATCATCGCGAACTGGAGCGGAGTGAGCGAGTTATTTGTGACCGTGCAGGAGGGATCCTCTCCAACGAGCTGGGTAATACTCGATAATCTGAACGGGGGAAATTCTACAGCAAATTTACACGTACGCTTCTCTGGCGACATGACCTTACCTACGATTTTTTGCGCTTTGCAGAACGAAGGGACTGAGGCACAATCGCACTATCATGATGGAGACATCTACGTTGAATTTTCTGGCAACCTTACCGTAGATAGCGCGAAGTTCTCGACAAATAATGAAGATGAAGTTTATGCCAATCACGTTTCAGTGAACGGAACAAATCCACACAATCCTGCGGTTTCGTCTTTTTACACCGGTAACAGTGGTACTAAAAAGGAGAAAGGTGCCGTGAATGGTAAAATTACCTATGTTTTCAACAACGGTACATTCAATGGCAGGATATTGGGGGGAGAAGCGTATGGCGTGGACGGCGAGGAAGTCCGTGTGACCAAAGGTGTGGAAATTTACTTAAACGGCGGTACCTTCAACGGCGATATTTATGCCGGTGGTACGATTGGCTACATAGGCGGTGCAAAAATTACCATCACGGGGGGGCGGGGTGCCATGACCTTTGCTGACACAGTGCAGCGGATCTCTGCCGGTGGCTTTGGACTCAATAACAAGGGCGGTGTGAAAGATGGTGGCACGGCAGAGGTGGTTTTGGAGAATTTGACCGACACGGACGGCTTTGTCAATTGGTCGGGGGAACTTTCCGGCGGACGGATTGTAGAAGGTAGCAATGTTACTCGGACGCTAACATTAAACAACGTTGTGCTCACGTCGGCATTGAAAGCCACGCTGGCAGAGTTCGACAAGGTCACAGTGGACAAGGGAAGTGAGGTGACATTGAAGCAATTGGGCGGTGCTACGGAGTTGGAAATCGGGAGTGAGAGTACCCTCACCCTGACTGCTGAAAACGGTGGTGGTTCCTACACTGATATGACAACTCTCAACTCCGGTAAAATCGTGCTGGAGAGCGGCGTGAGTTACACCACACAGACGGCGGCGATCAGTGATGACCAGATAGCGGAAAGCACGACCGGGGTGTACGACGTGAAGGATGGTGCGGCACTGGTACTCAATGCTGGGGTGAATGCGAACACACAGGCGAAGGAAGTGCGGGGGAGTGTGGAAGTGCAGCTGCGCGAGGGTGGAACGCTAACTTTGGGAGACGGTGCGGCGGATGCTCCGAACGATGCGGTCAGTCTGAGCAAGCTCGTGCTGAGTGGGGGGAATTCCACGTTGAATGTGACGGGGGCTTGGACACTCAAGGGGCTGGAGGGTTCGACGGCGAGTAAGCTGACGATCGGGGGTACAAACGGCAGTCTCGCCTTTTCGATGGAGAGCTCTCTTTCCGGACCCGTCACCCTGCATTTTGGCAGTGGGGTGAATTATTCCGGTGCTCTGAGGATTGATGCGGGGGGCGCGACCGCGAACAGTCACGTGTTGTTGGAGATTGGGGACATCCTGAACACTCTCGCAGTAGTGACACGCGCGGGCGGGGGCTTGACCGTTGAACTTACCGGGCTGAGCGACAAAGACCTCACGTGGGCGGGCTTTCAGCTTTTCAGCACCGGCGAGACCACGGCACTTACTGACCCGCAGATTACGGCACTGGAGGGATTACTGAGCGGAGACTTTGCGGAGGGTTCCAAATACAGCCTCGGAGTGCGGGCGGACGGCACGGTCTTTCTGCAACGCGAGACAGCCGGAGACCTCACGTGGCAGCCGGGTAGTCAGAGCTCACCCACTTGGGCAGAAGGCAACGCGACCACGTGGGAAACGAGCGAGAC
>CAZJIH010000140.1:0-3955 GCA_964545935.1 uncultured Akkermansia sp.
CTTAACACTCGCCTTCACTCCCTTCACCCTACCACGAAACAATCTTCAGGTCAAGATCAAAATCCGAAATGCAGCAACGACAGCACATCTGTCCCAAGAGAGATGTGAGCTTCGAGGTAGGCGTTCAGTCTTGCGCTTCACACGTTCATGTGGTAGTATAAACGGGATGGATACGCTGTACATATTAGACGGGATGGCTTTACTGTATCGCGCTTTTTACGCATTTATCAACACACCGATGCGCACGGTAAGCGGTCTGAATACATCAGCGGTACTCGGTTTTACCAATACCTTATTAGCCTTGTCGGAAAAGAGGAATCCCAGTCACATTGTAGTGTGCATGGATCCGTCCGGTCCGACATTTCGGCACGAGATGTACGCTGAATACAAAGCGAATCGGCAGGCGATGCCGCAGGAATTGCGGGAATCTATCCCGTTGATACTCGAAATTCTAGCGGCGATGCGCATCCGGGTAGCAAGAGTGCAGGGATTTGAAGCAGACGACATCATCGGTACATTAACGCGGCAGGTAGATGAAATGGGCGGTACAATGCGGGCTTGTATGGTATCCGGTGATAAGGACTTAGGTCAATTGCTTTCCGCGAATTGTACCATGCTGAAACCCGGAAAACGGGGAAATGACTTTGATGAAGTAGACAGTACCGCATTCTGCACCGAATGGGGAATTACATCCCCATCACAAATCATTGACATCCTAGCACTTATGGGTGATTCAGCCGATAATATTCCGGGTATACCCGGTGTCGGCGCGGTGACTGCCCGTAAACTCATTGCCCAATTCGGCAACTTCAATAATTTCTTGGCACACACGGCTGAAATCAAAGGAAAATTGCGCGAAAAAGTAGAAAAAAACATCCAACTTGCCTTACTTTCCTATCGACTAGCTACCATCCGCCGAGATGTCCCCCTGCCCTTTTCCCCGGCGGACTGTGTACGCACGGAACCGGATGTCCCCGCCTTGCGTGAAATTTTAGAACGTTTGGAATTTCACGGCATGGTGAAACGACTCGGTCTGCTGACTTCAACAAACACCCCCAACCCACCTACGTCGGATTCTGTTCAAGGGGATTTGTTCGCGGAGCAGCAGCTGCGTGATATATCCTCCGAGCCGCATTCTTACCGCATTGCCTCTACCTGTGAAGAGCGTAGTGCCTTGGCACGAAAGCTCCTGCAGGCTCCGCGCTGGGCTCTCAACATAAAAACTACCGGTACGGACCCCCTCTCAGCCCATCTGTTGGGGATATCCTTCTGTCTACAGCCGCATGAAGTTTGGTTTGTTCCGGTTGAAAAACCGGAGGATCTGCAGGTATTTGCCGAGGCATTTGTCGGTAGTGCCCTAAAGATCGGATTTAATCTGAAGTTTGATTTCTCCGTTCTCCGACACATCGGAACGGAACTATCCGGTCCTTTCTTTGATGTGATGCTGGCTCACTGTGCACTTTACCCTCAACTACGCCATGGCTTGGACGAAATGTCCGCCGCCCTGCTTGCCTACCGTACCATCCGACACGAAGAATCTTCCGGTACCTCACATGATGCTTCGGCTGATGTACCCCCATCCGCTGAAATTGAATATTCATCGGAGAATGCGGATGTCACTCTACAGCTCGCGGATGTATTGGCGGCGGAGTTGCGACAGGCGGGTCTCACACGCTTGATGGAGGAGGTAGAATTCCCACTCATCCCTGTGCTTGCGGAGATAGAACTCTGCGGGATGCGCCTCGAGCCTTCTCTGCTGGAACAAAGCGATCAGGAAATTTCCGCTCGTATCAACGAACTTAGCGTACGCATAGAGTCTATGGCAGGTCATCCCATCAATCTTAATTCCCCTCAACAAGTGGGTGAACTCCTCTTTTCGGACATGAGACTCCTCGCTAAACCGAAAAAAACTCGTACCGGTCAATTTGTTACGGATGAAGAAACCTTGCGGCGTCTCGTGCACCTTTCCCCCATTGTTTCGGATATACTCGAATTCCGTGAACTTTCTAAACTTAAGGGTACGTATATCGATGCTTTACCTCGGTTTATTTCACCGGCGGACGGTCGTATCCATTCTTCCCTCTTGCAAATGGTCACATCTACCGGACGTCTCGCTTCCCAATCCCCTAATTTACAAAATATACCGGTACGCTCCGGGATAGGACGCTTTATACGACGCGCGTTTGTTGCCCGCGGAAAGGGGTGGTCTATCCTTTCTGCGGATTATTCGCAGGTGGAACTGCGTGTGATGTCGGCTCTCTCAGCTGACCCCGCCCTCGTAGAAGCCTTCGCTGAGGGGCGTGATGTTCACGCAGAAACCGCCGCACGCATTTACGGAGTTCCTCACAGTGAAGTTACAACGGAAATGCGACGGAATGCTAAGACAGTCAACTTCGGGATAATGTACGGGATATCCGCCTTCGGTCTTTCCCAACGTCTTACTTGCTCGCGTTCCGAAGCGTCTGCTCTCATCGAAAGTTATTTTAAGCAATTTCCGCGTGTCAAACAATGCATGGATGAACTTATTGAACGAGCTCGCCGTACAGGATACGCGGAAACCCTCTGCGGTCGTCGTCGGTACCTGCCGGACTTAGCCGCTGCGAATTTCAATCTACGAGCCGCTGCCGAGCGTAATGCGATCAATACGCCTATCCAAGGTACAGCGGCGGATATGATCAAGCTGGCTATGGTTCGTGTAGCTCAGTTGTTGCGTCCCTTCCGTTCACAGATGATTATGCAGATTCACGATGAGCTGCTCTTCGATCTCTGGGACGAAGAAGCGGATAGCCTGATCCCGGCTATCACGCAGACCATGCAACAGGCCCTCCCTCTCCCGGGTGGTGTCCCTCTCATCGTTGAAACAGGTCGCGCTGCTAATTGGTTGGATGCTCACTAACTTCTTTGCGCCTATGCTTCCTCTCACCGGTTTCGGCTACGATATCCACCGCTTCTCTACATCCGCGCGTCCACTCGTCCTCGGCGGTGTCCGAGTGCATCCTTCTCGCGGGTTAGACGGTCACAGCGATGCCGACGTGCTCTGTCACGCTCTCGCGGATGCTATCCTAGGTGCCATAGGAGAACGCGATATCGGTTTTTGGTTCCCTCCCACCGATCCTTCCTGTGCAGGTATATGTTCGCTGCGCATTGTTGAAAAAGCGGTGCAATTGTTACAGGAACAAGATGGTGCACTCGCCAATGTTGATTGTACTCTCCTCGCGGAAGCTCCGCGCATCCTGCCATTTGTGCCGCAAATGAAGGAGACCCTCGCTCCTATCCTGCATATTGCGCCTCGCCGTATCGGGATTAAAGCAACGACGAATGAACGTCTCGGTGCCATCGGTCGCGGTGAAGGTATCGCTGCTTTCGCATCTGTCTGTGTCGTACTCCCGAATTAACTCTGCCTATGTCCCCGCAAATTCTTTCAGTAGCGTCCGAACTTATCCGTCTCCTTGCGCAGCGTTCCCTTACTGTTGCGACCG
Source organism: uncultured Akkermansia sp. (assembly GCA_964545935.1). Taxonomy (GTDB): domain Bacteria; phylum Verrucomicrobiota; class Verrucomicrobiia; order Verrucomicrobiales; family Akkermansiaceae; genus Akkermansia. The sequence continues at coordinate 3,480 of CAZJIH010000140.1, forward strand.
CAGAAAGTTGTACAGGCGGTCTTATCGCCTCTGCTATTACCGAGATTCCCGGAGCATCTCGTGTATTTCATTATGGCTGGGTCACTTATTGCAACGAAGCTAAAATCAAGCAACTTCATGTACCTCCGGAAATCATCGCTCAGCATTCCGTTGTCAGTGAACCGGTTGTTCTAGCTATGGCTGACTCCGCTCGCCGCCTTGCCTCCGCCGATTGTGCCATCGCGGTCTCCGGCAATGCCGGTCCTACAGCTGCCCCGAATGAACCCCCGGTCGGTACAGTTTGCATCGCTATCCTCTCTCCTTCCGTATCTCACGCTTCCACTCTCTTCCTACCCGACCTCTCCCGCTCCGACATCCGTCACCATATCGTCCTCACATCACTCTCCTCTCTACTACGTGTGCTCAGTGCCCCTCCCTGTTAGCTCTGGGCTGAGACTCACGGCATGCGTTACTCTCCGGCTTCGCAGCTCGTAAAA
>CAZJIH010000141.1:0-3945 GCA_964545935.1 uncultured Akkermansia sp.
GCACTCAGATAAAAAGGATGGGCAGCCAACACCTTTATCTGCATCTCATTTAACCGCGAAACTCCCCCGCATGCCTGCAATACTACCATGCACCCCGGCACCCCTACGCACAGTAACACCCAGTGCAGCAACCTCCTGTCCGCCGTCGAAAGCCCGGTCGGTTTTCCATTGCCGTGTGCAAGAATGGCGAGTAGACGCTGCAACATAGGAGTATCACATCTCTGTGCCGGGCACCCTAATATTCGTAACGTTTAACGATGAGAGAAGCGTTGTGTCCCCCGAAACCGAAGGAATTACTGAGTGCCACATTGACTTCGGCGGTACGCCCTTCATTCGGGCATACATCGATATCGCATTCCGGATCCTGACGGAATACGTTGATTGTAGGCGGGATAAAATGATCGCGTATAGCCATCACACATGCCAACAACTCAATACCGCCGGCAGCTCCGAGCAAATGCCCGGTCATGGACTTCGTTGAACTCACTACCAAACCCTTCCGCGCGTATGCCCCGAATGTATCTTTGATGGCGCGTATCTCACATATATCTCCCAAGAGGGTAGAAGTACCGTGCGTATTCACGTAATCTACCTCTTCCGGGTTCATGCCGGCATGCTCCAATGCCATTTTCATACAACGCGCGGCACCTTCTCCGTCCGGCATCGGGGACGTAAGATGATAGGCATCCGCGCTTAAACCGTATCCGACCAATTCCGCAAGTATCCGTGCCCCGCGTTCCCGCGCGTGCTCCAATGTTTCCAGAACAACCACCCCGGCACCTTCTCCCATCACAAAACCATCCCGGTCTACATCGTACGGACGCGAGGCCGTTGTCGGGTCATCATTGCGTGTGGATAGCGCCTTCATATTGGCAAAACCGGCTATCCCTATCGGTAATATCGATGCCTCCGCTCCACCGCATATCATTACATCCGCATCCCCGAATTTCATGATGCGCCATGCCTCACCGACAGAGTGATTCGAAGTCGCGCAGGCGGTAGATATACTCATGTTCGGTCCCCCGAATCCGTATTCCATACTGACCATACCGCTTGCCATGTTAGTAATCATGTACGGTATGCAAAAAGGCGAGACACGTCGCATCCCGTTCCTCAGTAATACCTCCATATTTTGCCCATGGATACCTAATCCACCTATTCCGGAACCTATCATCACACCGACTCTCTCTTTGCACACCCGCTCCGGGTCTAAACCGGCATCCTGTATAGCCATAGCCGTAGCCGCCATCGCAAATTGTTCAAAACGATCGCAACGACGTACAGCTTTCGGGTCTTTCTGAAAATAGGGTACAGGATCAAAACCCCGGACCTCCCCGGCTATCTGTACCGGGAAAGTTTCTATGTCCGGCAATTGTTCTATCCTCCCTATCCCACTCTTCCCCCTCTTCATACCCTCCCATGTCTCTGCCGCGCTATTTCCCAACGGTGATAGCGCACCTATGCCGGTGATGACAATTCGTCGGTCTTTCATGCTTCAGAGCATATCGTACACCATACCCTCTGCCCTGTCAAGTCTGAACCAAAACGCAGTCCGGTCGCTCATGCCCTTTCTGATTGAGATACCGGTCGCTTCCGTTGCGCCGATCTTTTCCCGCAGCAAAGCGGAGGGAGCAACGTGTGCGACGGAGCACGAAAGACTGCGGTTCAACGGGTTATTGACATTAAGAACCTTAGTTGTTCTGCATTGTTTACGAGTGCATTACAACAGAAAAAGCCATTGAGACTTACAAAAGAACAGAGAGTCAATATATCTTAATAAATGAAGAAAAATTTGGATATTTTTTTGTTTTGCGTGGAACTCGCATGGAATAAAAAATGGCAGTAAAAGGGAGGCGTAAGGGGGAATAAAAATACTTTTCAAAAGGGGAGAAACGTGGCATACTTGAGTTCGCGACACCCCGAAGCGATGGTGACCTACAAGAGGGGAGCGACGCAAGGAAAGAAACGGAAAAAGGGATGAAAGAAAAGGACAGAGAGAGCAGCGTATGGGAGAACGTCGTAGACGATATTCGTCGGCGGGGGGATGCCGGTGTGTACGGATTGGAGAACTACATCGGCAAGTTGAGATTTAGGGAGGATACTGGGGAAAGATTCATCTTAGAATACCCGGCGGACTTGCCTATAGTGTGGGTAGAACTTAATTACAAAGAGTGTATTGTCGGCTCGATAGCGAGTGTCATTCATGCGGAACGTGATATAGAATTTGTACAGGCAGAGGAAGAGGTTGAAAAGGAGACACCAGTTGCTGCGCCGACACTCCCTCCGACTCCGAGTGAAGGGCAACAAGTTGACAGCACCGCAGAACAGACGCCGCGTCCTCCTAGCACGCCGACACGCAAGCGCAAAAATTTGCACAGGGTCGACTCTTTTAACAGCGGATTGAACGAAACGTACGACTTTGAGAGTTTCGTGGTAGGAGAGGAATCGCGCTTTGCCTACGATGCGGCTTTTGCAACCGCGCAGCAACCGGGTCAATTTAATCCGCTCTTTATTCATGGTGATTCCGGGTTGGGGAAAACTCACCTTTTGCAAGCCATAGGCAATGCTATCCGCCGGAGATGTGAGGATGCGCGTGTACTCTACGTGACCGGTGAGGCTTTTACGAACGGCTACATCGATGCCCTAGTCCTTAAGTCTGAAGCTCTGCAAAGTTTCCGTCGCAAATATCGCGCGGTAGACGTACTCCTTATCGATGATGTGCAATTTCTTGCTCATAAAGGGAAAACGCAGGAAGAATTTTTTCACACCTTCAATACACTCTTTGAAAGCGGGAAACAAATTGTGCTAACCTCTCCATGTCCGGCATCAGAAGTAATTGATCTGGATGAACGCTTGCGCTCTCGCTTTGAACAGGGTCTTTCCGTACACTTGCATGCGCCTTCGTACGAAACAAGGATGAATATCCTGCGAAAAAAGAGGGAGAGAATGTGCAGTGAACTCATTGATGATGACGTACTCGAATACCTAGCAAAAACTATTACACGCTCAGTTCGCCGGTTAGAGGGCGCTCTGACCAGTCTTTCCGCGTGCGCGGCTTTATCTCACCACAAACCGACCGTGCAGGAAGCGCGTCTCCAATTGCGTGAAATCGTGCGGGAAGTACCGAGTACGCGCCTCATTATCAAGGATATTCAGCAGAGTGTTGCGGATGAATTTCACATCCGTGTCGCGGACCTCAGCGGTCCTCGCCGTACGGCAAATGTCGCCCAGCCTCGCCAAATTGCCATGTTCCTTGCTCGTCACCACACGGCATGTTCCCTAAAAGATATCGGAGCAGCTTTCGGTGGACGAGACCATGGAACGGTTATCCATGCCACGCGTACCATCGAACAACGTATGGCTGAACAGCCGGAACTGTGTGCATCCGTTAAACGCATCATGGCTGCCTTGGGAATTTGAACCGCCGCATCTGTCCCGATAAAATTTTGAGAGACGCTGCAATGATAATCTCTATGCGGGCTACGGACGTTTTTTGTACTAAGGGGGCATCTATCTCTCACGATCGCATTGATTCGCTTTCCTCTCGTCTTTTCGGCTTTGCATCCTTCCGTCATACCCGCGCAAAACCTTGCTGTGCCTAACTGTTTGACTTCGTACTTCGTTCTTCGTACTTACCCTGCTCCTCTCCTTCCTGCCGTAGATTCATCCCCCACCACTGAGTCCCTGAATTTTCCCGGGATGGATAAAACCACCGGGACGGGATGCGGAGTGGCGGACGCCCCCGCCCCGACCTTGCCCGGAAGCAAAGTCGAACCGATGCGCGGTAAGTCGGAGAGAACTACAGAGACGGGATACGTCAGGAGTCCTGAGACTCAGCGTCCGGCATTTTACCTGTAGAGAAATATTCTTCGATTTCTTCGAGGGTGCGACCCTTTGTCTCCGGTAAGAAGAAGGCTGCCGTAATGAAGTAAATGACGGTGAATC
>CAZJIH010000142.1:0-3841 GCA_964545935.1 uncultured Akkermansia sp.
TTTTGATTTTAGATTTTTGATTGAGAATAGTGGCGCTGCCGTGGCGCAAGGATTTATTACGATGCTAAGCCAAGGAGCACCACATGCGGTACGCCACAGCTTGGCGGCGTAACTAGCTTTCGATCCCTGCGCCGACGTAGGCGCCTAGAATTTTAAATCGTCAATCGGCGGGTGGCAGGCATTGCGGTAGGACTGCGGTTTAGCGGTGGGACAGACTTATGGGGTTTAGATTTTAGATTTTTGATTGAGAAGTCATTAGTTTTATCGGGGGAGGTGTGGCAAAATAGGGGGGATTTGAAAGAAAGCGCTTGCATTTTGGGAGAAGGGGTGGTAGACTGATGTCGGTTGTGTGTGTGCGAGAGTGCACGAACGCAAGGGAACTAAACGAATAAAGCGTATGAAAATCACACAGACAGGTATGGCTGTGATGTTTTGCTTCCTGCTGCTTGTGGGGGGCGGGCAGATGGTATCGGCTAGGGGTGCGAGTGGTGGTACAGTGGCTCGTCCTGTGAGCAACAATTTTATTATGCCGGCGGCACCTTCTCCCACAGCGAAACCGGATCCGAAACTTCCTAAATTAGGGCGCGATAAACATGGTTTTCCCTTTTATCATCCATCGCAGATGAACCGTGTTGTGCGTACTACTGCCTATACGCACACTGAGCGTGACCACGTAGGGTATGGTGCACGCAATGCGATAGGGTCATATCTTCGGTACACGGAGCGGGAGCGCAGTGCAGCCGCAGATTGGTCGGTTTACCCACTTGGGACACGTTTTCGAATTAAAGGTGAGCCGTACATTTACGTAGTGGATGATTATGGAAGCGCGCTTGTGGGTACGGCTTCTATAGACATATATCATCCTACGAGGGAATTGATGCGTAAATGGGGAGTACGTGTAGTTGAGATTGAAGTATTAAGTTGGGGTTCTTCCATGCAGAGCATGCAGGTATTGGCTCAACGTACACGTCATCGGCACTGTGCTCAGATGCAGGCTTCCCTGCGTGAGCAGAATCGTCATCGTCGTACAAGATAAAAAATTCTTGACAGATGGGACTTTTTGGGGCATAAAGATACGTGCAGATATACATGACAATGAATTTACCGCGGATAAGTTTATTGGTACTGACAGTACTGGTGGTGAGTGCGTGCGCGCCTTCACGTGAGATAAAAGGTGCGCTGGTCGGGGAGTACAAATTTAAGCCGGGTCAGTTATTTTCTTCCGTCAGAGAGTCGGTCGCGAATGGGTACTGGGATGTGCCGGAAGGACTTGAAGGAGACCACACAATCATCGTTGATACGGCAAATCAGCAAGCCAAGTATTACATAGCCGGGCACCTAGTCGGTTATTCAGACATATCATCCGGTCGGGCGGGGCACGGTACCCCACGCGGAACTTTCTCCGTTATCGCTAAGGATATCGACCATAAATCCGCTTCATACGGGAGTATAGTTGACAAGGACGGGAATACGCTGGTGTCGGAGTACACGGTGGGGCAACCCATACCTGCCGGTGGACGTTACAAGGGAGCGGAAATGAACTTTGGAATGCAGATTACGCGGGGGGGAATATGGATGCACGAAGGAGCCGTTACTTCTGCGCCGGAGAGTCATGGTTGCATACGTCTTCCGCGTAAAATGGCTGAGATATTTTTTGAGAACACACCTATAGGTTCAAAAGTTATCATCAAATAACGTGCTTATGTATTTTTCTGCCCGCACTTTTAAGAAGGTTTTGCTACTGCTTGCCTTTTTCGCGCTTGCGGCTTGTAAAAGTTTTGAAAATCCGGAATTAACGGCTGCCAAGGCAGAACTCGCTAATCTGCGTAGTCAACAAGCTTCTCTCAATTATTCACCGGACTCATACGATTTTTTTGTTTCTCATAATCAATACCCGGCTACCATTAAAATATTCAAAGACAAGGCGCTTTTGGCGAAGGCGAAGGGTAATTGTCGGGTCGTTATTTGCTTAAAACAACAACGTGGGCGACTTTACGTGAACAATCGAGTGGTCGCTGATTGGCCGGTTTCCACCGGAGTACGTGGTCGTGAAACCCCTACCGGTAACTTTGCCATCCGCGATAAAAAAGTTTCTTACTCATCCAATAGGTACGGAAAATTTCTGGATAGCACAGGGAAATGTGTCAACGGTAATGCTGATGTTTTTCGGCATGCCGTACCTGAAGGCGGGAGGTTTGTCGGCTCGCCCATGCCGTACTGGATGCGTCTTACAAGCGATGGTGTAGGGATGCATATAGGCAAGGTACGAGCCGGGCACCGTTTGTCACATGGTTGTATACGTACTCCGCGCGAAATGGCGGTGGAGCTTTACCGTATTACATCTATCGGTACCCGCGTATCCGTAGTCAATGATATAGAACCGGAATTTCCTGCTTCACTGGCACTCTCCGCAGGTACCAACCAAAATACCCTCAAAAAGAAAATTTACGACCAAGAAGTTAAGGTTTATAACCTAACCGTGCAGCAGATGAATGCACGTAAACAGCACTGAACCGTAGTCCTGCCACTTTTCTGATTTTGGTTGGGAAGTTGTGCGTTTCCGTTGCGTGCGACTTTTCCCGCTCCGGAGCCTAGGGGAAGTACATACTGTACGCCACAGCAAAACGGAAAAGACACACGGGGAATAGATACCGCATCTGTCTCGAGAAAATTAAAAGCTTAGTTTAATTTTTCCCCCTCCACCCCACCGCCCACCAGCACGTTTACCACCCGCACTCCCACCCCGCATAGCCCTACTTATCTCCTCATACTGCTCCCCAGTCAACTCTATATCACACGTCACCCTCTCTATCCACTCAGACATTACCCCCGTCACCGTCATCCCACACCCCTTCGCAAATATCCTCAACTTCTCGTATGTCTCCCGCGTCACCCATATACCCAGCATCCGTTTATCCCTTGCTCTTTGGTTTGGCATATCACACATTATACAGGCGTACCCCACCTCGTCAACCCCTATTTGTCACATTCCACCGTGATATGTCACGCTTTTTCCCGTGACATTATGTCACGATTATTTCCCACCTACATTCCATAACCGTGACATTACCCGTGACATTGTCACACTTTCCCATTTCCCACCTACATTCCACATCCCACCCCCCATAACCTAACCTAACCCACTCACTATCACCCCTCTTCACCCATTTCCCACCCCTTCTCACCTTTGTTCTCATAAATCCTTAGTGGAGGGAGATGACTCTACGGCAGGAAGATGCGTGGGAGAGCAAGTACGAAGGACGAAGTCAAACATCTAGGAAAGCGCGGCAGTGTTGAGCTCTGCGGTGTGGATGATGTCTTCTGCGCGTGCGCCTCGGCAGCGCGGTATAAGTTCGCCACAAACTTCGGACAGCAGTATTCTTCGTCCCAGTCTTCCATCATGGCTTGGTGTTGCTCTTGTGTCATCCATCCGATGATTTTACCGTTTTCTCCGTACAAAGGGATCATGCCCGGATGTCGGAGGCGGATTTAAACTTCCGCGTCGGTGATTCCGGGGTTTTGTTCCCGTACTTGTTGTTCCTGCTGCATCATTTAAAAGCAAAGAACGAGGTGAGTAGGTCACAAAAATGCGTGCTGTACACAGAGGAGTCAACGGAGAGAGTGGGATTCGAACCCACGGTGACATCACTGCCACGCTCGATTTCGAGTCGAGTGCCTTCGACCAACTCAGCCATCTCTCCTGAATAAGGACACCCGCGTTCCTCACCGACCATTATAGGCATCTATGTTGGATTGTCAAGACCATTCCGATAAAATTAAAGGTTGTCTGCATCGTAAAATAAAAAGCAACACGCCGGGTGCGCCCCCAAAAAGAGTGCAT
>CAZJIH010000143.1:0-3812 GCA_964545935.1 uncultured Akkermansia sp.
CATAGCCCCGGCGGGAATCGAACCCACATTTGCCCTTTAGGAGAGGGCCGTTCTATCCATTGAACTACGAGGCCGCACGGCAGAGAAAGTTATACACAGGAAAAGGGAAAAAAGCAAGTAAAAATCATAAAAGGGAAGCAGAGATACGAGACAGGAGGGATAAAGGGAGAAAAGGTTCAAGTTGGGGACGCATACGAGCAAAGAATTCCGGACGCGACCAAGCGTGGAGGGGTTGAGGTTGAGGAGATGCAAAATTCCACGTCGGAATAGGGTATACGAGATCGACGATAGAATCAGAAGAAGCGGCTAGGTGCTCAAAAGCGAGGGTAAGATTCTCCTGCAAAGAAGGAATTTGTGCGAGGGGGAGAAGCCATGCTGCACTGAGACTATTTAACTTGCCGTGTAAAGAGGGCAGAATAGAACAAAGCCGCTCCGCCGGAAGTTCATGCAGGGGGAGGATATCCGGCAGTAAACGCAAATCCGCTAAGGAAAAGAGCCCACTGAGGACATCCGCAGCATTTGACTCAACCCTGCCGGAAGCCAAAAGCTGCACTGCCTCTCGTAAACCGGTAAAGCGTACATCACCGGAAGGTGGGGCAAATGATACAGATAGCATCGCTGCCCGTGCCGAGATAACAGGATGGGGTTCCCCAACTGCAAAAAGTAAGAGCGCCCGCCATCCTTCCCCACGGCGCTGTATCACAAAAGCAGCAAGACGTGAAAGTGCTTTCAGTCGCATCTCCGGCGAAGCATGACGCGCAAAATGGGCGTATAGCGGCGGAAATTCATCCCCGGGTAAAGTTACTTGGTCCGCCTCGGTCAAAGCAAAAGCAACCATGGCAATACACCACTCATCCGCCGAAAGTAGGTCACGCTGGCGGTAATCGCGGAGACGCGAAATGAGGCGACTCACGCCTGTCAGCTCATTAAAGATATCGCGTTCAACTCCCATACCCGAAAAGTTACCTTAATTAAGCAAATTTGATGTGTCAGGGAAAAGGGGATTATCCTGTGATGGCTGAGGTAACCCTTCCGGTAAATTGATAGGCGGTTGCTGCGGGGTCTCGGGAGCAGGCGCATCTACCCCCAAAATGAGTAAACGCATTTTGGCATCCTTCTGTAAAGGAGAATTCGGACAATCTTTTTCCACCTGCGTATAAAAAGCGCGTGCTCCCTGCTCATCGCCGGCTTTCTGCGCTAAATCCCCCAAGCAAATAAAAGCGAGCGCTTGATACGGTGAGGTGCCCTCCCGACTCACAGCCTGCCACAATTCGACCGCCTTCGCATCCTGTCCCCCATGCATATAGTGATTAGCTAAAAAAGCCTGTGCGCGTAGTCGGATAAAGGGTTCATCCGCGACAAGAATGAGCTGTTGCAAAGCATCTATTCCCTTTTGTACTTCTCCGCCTTCCACAAGCTTCATTCCTCGAAGCAATTGCGCGGTCTCTACGGTTTTTATCCCGGGAAATTCTTTAATGATACGGTCGAGCGTAGCGCTATCCACACTTTCCTGTTCCCCCGTGGAATCACCCCCTAAAGCGTGTATCAGCAAACCGGAGGCTTCCGCTTTCTGATTCATTCGATAAGTAACGTATATAATCGCGCCTGCCGCCAAAAGCATAACTGCCAAAAGTAGTACGATAAGTTTCTTGTAGTGCGCATTCAAAAATTTTTCATGTCGCGAGGGTCCGAGTTGAATCTCTCCGATAGCTTTCATCTCCTCAGGTGTCAGCTCTGTCCTACTCGAAAATTTTTTATTCTTTTTTGCCATATTAAGTAGTGGGTGAATTTTTGTATAAAAAGTTCAGTGACTTGATACGATCAACATCAAAATAATTGTTAATACCTAGGTTCCGATAAATTTCGAGTGTGGCACGAGAGCGATTCAGTGTGTAAAAATGAATACCATCTACGTCTTCATCCAGTAATTCGCTACACTGTTGACTCGCGAAATTGATACCGATACGCTCCAAACTCGCACGGTCACCACCCGCTCGTAACATCGCTTTTAACAAACGTGCCGGAAAATTAGTACCGGCTGAGAGTTCCGCCATACGATTCAGAGCGGAAACACTCGTTACAGGCATAATTCCTGCTATGATCGGTACACGAATGCCTAACAAACGACAACGTGCCCGATAGTCAAAAAATGCGTGATTATCAAAAAAGAGTTGCGTGCATATGTAATCCGCTCCTTCATCTATTTTCGCTCTCAGATAATCCATTTCACGTATGCGATTGGGTGTGTCAGGATGTCCTTCCGGGAAACCGGCCACCCCCACTGTCAACCGATAAGGTAAGGAACTCTTGCTTTCCCAATCCCTTATAAACCGTACAAGTTCCGCTGCATGGTGAAAAGCATCCCGTGCCGGATCATACACCCCGTGTCGCGGTGGGTCTCCCCGTAACGCTAAAATTGCTCGTGCTCCGGCTTTTACAAAACTTTCTAAGATACTCTCCAACTCCTGTTCAGTGTGTCCCACACAGGTAAGATGCGGAACGGTCGGAATTCCGCGTTGCTGTAGGTCGTGCACAACCGAGCGTGAAAGTTCCCGCGAACCACCGCCGGCTCCGTACGTAACGCTGACAAAACTCGGATGAAACTCCTGCAGCGTCACTATCGTTTGCAGCAGCGCCTGTGCTCCCTCAGGGGTCTTCGGCGGAAAAAACTCAAACGAAAAACTCGGGGCTCTCCCAAAAAGTACTGATTGTCCGGTACCTTGCATCACCAATCAGTATATTTACTCTGCATCGAGTGATGGCAAATGACTCCCCGAACCGGTATCACCTGCCGCCGGAACGTCCGGGAGTTCCGCCGGTGTAGCCGCACCCTCGGTATTCGTGGAATCCGGTACCTGCGAAGTCGGTTCCTCCCCTTTTCGTAATTCAGCAGCTGACTCAAAGGGCGATATAATTACTTCATCGCCTGCCCTCGGTCGAAACTTCGCCGGATCAACTTTCGATGCGTCTCCGAAGTTGGCTTCCTTCACCGTAGCACTCACCTGCCCGGACTGTACATCCGGTGCGTCCACCACAGCTTCACACAACACCATCTTGTCCCGCCATACTGCTATCACTGTCTTCGGTACAAAAAGCTCCGGCACTTTTGGCTTTATCATGATGCTGTTCCAATTTTCATCATATGCCGTTACCACCCCTATCACCGCATTAGCGGGGTTTGCAGCTTCTCTCTGACGCCGTTCTGCTTCTGCTCGCGCTGCTTCTTCTTTGCGCTTGGCAGCCGCTACCACATTGTTCTCCTCCGCTTGATTAAGCGTTACCTCATTCCTCCGGGCAGCTTCCTCTTGCTCCAATCGCGCACGCTTTACCTCCGGCGACTCCACCGTCGGTTCATACTCCTGCATCTGTTGCTTGTGTATGTCATTCTTCTTTTCGTACTCCGCTATGCGTACCGATGATTGGTATATCCTATACTCCTCTTGCCACGACGGTATCACAAAGAGTACAGCATAAAACATCAACCCCACAGATAGGCATAGTAAAGTCAGTATTGTAATTCGAAAACCATTCATGACCACCATTGTACCACCTTACCCCACATTATCAAGCCCGGATTTTGTCATCTACCACATTCGCTCCCCAAAAAATGACTATCCGACATAGATCGGAGAATCTGCAGCCGAAAAACACATGCCGTAAAATAAAAAATTCAATATTCCGAAAAAAAGGCTTGTCACATGGCAATTTACCGTGTAGAATGAGCGTGCTTCCGTTTGTGCGGATGCGTGTACATACGAGGGTAGGTTCCCGAGCGGTCAAAGGGGGCAGACTGTAAATCTGCTAGCGTTTGC
>CAZJIH010000144.1:0-3777 GCA_964545935.1 uncultured Akkermansia sp.
GCATTATTGGTAAATCAAAAATCTAAAATCTAAAATCAAAAATGCGGCGGGGGGGGCTGAACCGCAGTCCCACCGCAAGTGCCCACCTCCCTTCCCCATTTACGATTTTAGATTGACGATTGACGATTTAAAATTCTAGGCGCCTACGCCGGCGCAAGGATAGGAAATTAGTCACGAAGCAAAGCCGGGAAGAATGGCATGTGGTGGGGGCGGGCTTCGTTTCCGCGGAGGGACGCGCAACGGAGCGCGCATTATTCCTCAATCAAAAATCTAAAATCAAAAATCAAAAATGCGGCGGGGGGGTGGGGAAACGCGGCGGGAGCAGCGGTTCAGCGGCAGGACTGTGGAGTGCGTCTATAGCCAATTGGCGGCACATCTGAAGGTTTTGTTTACCGCTTGGGAGAAGAGGGATAGTAGGGACAGGGACGAGGTAACGTGGGGTCCAGAGGGGAGGTAATCCTTGGTTAATCAACTCGGTGCGGAGGAGGGTAAGGATTTCGAGTTCTTTATCCGGGGAAGCGTGATCCGGGACAGAGGTGAGCAGCACAAGACTTTCACCCTTAACTTCATCGACCACTGAAGTGATGGCGATTTGAATATCCGCTTGGGGAGAGAGTTTAAGGATATCGGATAAAGCGCGTTCGACGAGTTCGTGGGGTACCATTTCACCGCCGATTTTAGAGAAGCGCGAGAGGCGACCTTCGAGGGTAACGAAACCGTTGAGGTCCATGTAGCCGATATCCCCCGTTTTGAACCAACCGTCTTTGAAAATCGAAGCATTGAGTTCATCGCGATCGACGTATCCCCGGAAGATATTCGGGCCCTTCAGCCAGAGCATTCCGCTTTCCGTAAAAGGCAGCGGCTTGTTGTCATCCTCCGCATCCGTAACACGTATAGCGATCCCCGGGAGCAGAGCCCCGATACTACGTGATTTCAGGCCGTGGATAGAGAAGGCGGAGCCGTGGGGACGCGGGACATCCGGCAGGTTCACGGAACAAACCGGGGAGGCTTCCGTAAGGCCATAACCCTCCAGCAATTGCACCCCGCAGTGGGTCATGAACTCTTTTTCCAACTCCGGTTGTAATCTTTCTGCCCCGACGATAAAATATCGGACGGAAGCGAAGGTGTAGACATCTGCCCGGCGGAGCATGTTACGCGCAAAAGTCGGTGTAACACAAAGCATAGTCAACTTGTAACGCTCGATAAGTTTACAGAGCGTACGCGCATCCGTCGGGTTGGGATACGCGCAGATGGGACGTCCCTTGATTAAGGGTAAAATGAGGGCGATAGTGAGACCGAAACTATGAAAGAGCGGCAAACTACCCAAGATACGCTCATGGTCGAGGGAAAGGCGGCAACAACTTTGTGCCACGTTCGACATCAACATGCGATGCGAAAGCACCACCCCCTTGGGTTCCCCGGTGGAACCCGCCGTAAACAGCATCACCGCTTCGTCGTCCCCATGCCGTCTGTCCGTATCGAACATCCTGCATATCGCGGAAGGAGGCGCAAAACGCGCCATGAGGACATGGAAGAGGAGCTTGGGTCTTGAGAGAGCTTTCAATGCGTCCTCCAAGAAGATGATTTGTTCCGGCGGTGGCCAAGAGAAGCGAGGAAGTTTTTCCGCGAAGCGGCGTGAGCTGATGAAGAGCTTGAGTTGAGCCTGACGGGTCGTGCTATCGAAGGAAGTACCGGCGGCGGCATAGTTGATCATCACAGGTGTGATACCCGCTAACAAACAAGCAAGTAGAGAGATAGTACCACCTGCTCCCGGCGGTAGGATGATACCTATGCGTTTTTCACCGACTTTCCGGAGCTGACCCGCAAACGACATCGCCACCCCGAGTAATTTGCGGTAAGTCAACGTCGTTCCGCTTACCCCGTCTATCATCTCCGTATCACCGTATTTGTGCAACGCGCAGACGAGATGTGAGGTAAGCGATTCATTGAGAAAGGGTTGTGAAGAAAAGACTTCTTCCGCTTTTTCCATCCACGCGGAATAGAGCCGCACCGCCAAGTTCGGCGTACCGACCGGGAGTCGCGGCATGATGAAAAACTCCTCGGTGAAATCGGCGTCCTGCACATCTCGGTATACGGAATCGAAGGATGAGCCGTAAAATCCCAGGAAAAGCGGGACTATGGGCAGGTTCATACCCTCGATGTACTCGAGAAAGAGGGAAGGGACATCCGTGAGAGCACCGCGGACTTTGGCAAGTTGACCGGGTAAAAAGACGACACTTCTGCCCTCACTCAGAGAAGTCTGAACGATTTCGCGCACTACCTGCGGGGTACCGTGGAGGAAATCGTAGTGAAGGCAGGGGATATTTTTGGTATCGATGTAGTGTTGAATTTCCGGACCGGGCGGGAAAGCATCCGCAACGAGGTAACAGAGACGCCCCTGCAACACGTATGAAAGTTTTTTACATGCCTGCAAACTGAGACGATTCGGCACATAAAACCCGGGCGAGACCACATTTTCCTGACCGTGCATGTTCAAGTTAGCCATGGTCTCAGTACATGTAAGGTGGGGGAGAGAGATGTGCGGCACACGCCCGGGCGGATGCACGCGCGCGTCAGAATCTATACGTACAGCTTACACTGCCGACTACCCCGAAGTTTCTGTAGGGTACCAGAGTGGCATCCTGCCGAATATTACGCAATTGCGATGCTTTGGCTGCTTTTTCCGCTCCGCATCCCAACCAGTTGAAACTAACAGCCGGGGTTACGATAAAATGCTCGGTGGCGAAGTAAGGCAAGGCAAGTTTAATCCAGTATGCTTGGGCACCGTTGGCATTGGCATTGTGACCGGCATCAAAATAGTTAGCCGTTGCGCTCATGGCAAAAGTAAGCAAAGCGGCGACTTTAGGTGCTTCCGGAGAACCGATGACAGGTGCTTTGAAGGTAACATACGGTTCGAACCACCAACCCTGCACACCCTGAAAACTTAAGCGTACGGCATTTCCTACCTCTAACCACTTAGTCGGGGTGTACGCAGAGCTAAGGTAAACTTCGTTCACGCAGGATGCGCTCTGCTGCCGAAAATGCTTGGCAAAGGCACCGAGCAGACCGCCGTGCACGAACTCGTGTCCGAAAGATATATGCCCCTTGCTGCCGCTGTATTTGAGTGCCGTAAGTACCGCAAATTCATTTTCCACATTGCGCGGTTTCACGGGTAAACCTTCGTACGCTGCCGGCCCGTACATCGTGTGCCCGGAACTGACCGTTTTGTAAGAGACCGAACTATCGATGCTCCATTGCTGCTGCTTGTGCCCGATGTCGTAGTTCAGCTTCAGGGCAACCAACTCAGAGCTGTCCCCCTCTGCCACCGAGTGCGAAATCACGAGCCCGCGTCCGACGTAATTGCTATCGTAACCGGTTGTAAATGAGCCTGATAAACGTTTAGCGGAAAGTCCGGGAAGCTTAGCAAACTCCTCCGGTGTCAGTTTTTCCGCCGCCACAGCTGTTGTGGCTAACAACGCTAATAGTGCAAGTAATGTGTATCTTGATTTCATAAGCTTTGTTTATTTATCGGTAACCTCGCGCAAACAGGTGTGTCCACACCTACCGCGCGAAAGTCCCCCACGCGATTATAAAATGACTTGCCCGATGTGTCAAATAAAAAATTTTGTTGATTGAAATTAAATGCCTGAACCACTGAACCGCTGAACCGCAGTCCCTCCGCAAAGCCCTCCTCCCCACCACATTTACGATTTTAGATTTTTGATTGACGATTTAAGAAGCTAGCGCGCTGAACCGCTGCCCCTCCACGGCACACCC
>CAZJIH010000145.1:0-3730 GCA_964545935.1 uncultured Akkermansia sp.
TTGGGGGCGGGCAACGTGGTGTGCCGTGGAGGGACTGTGGTTCAGCCCTCCCCCCCGCCGCATTTTTGATTTTTGATTTTAGATTTTTGATTTACAAATAATGCGCGCTCCGTTGCGCGATCCCGCCGCGGAAACGAGCCCGCCGGGTGTGTGGTGAGCAACGGTTCAGCGGCGGGTACCGGCGGGAGTGGTGGGTGACACTTTTGGGTTTTTGATTTTTGATTTGTAAATACCGGCGCTCCCGTGGCGCAGGTTTTTTTACGAAGCAAAGCCGGGAAGCATCGCAGGCGGTAGGAGGGCTCGTTCCGCGGAGGGATCGCGCAACGGTGCGCGCTAGCTTCTTAAATCCTAAATCAAAAATCAAAAATCGTAAATGAGGTGGGGAGGTGGGCATTGGGGCAGGACTGTGGTTCAGCGGTTCAGTCGGTTTAAATTCTCAGGAAAAGGTCTTGACGTGGGAGGGGAGATGTGGTAGGATACGAGCGCGCCGCGGATAAACTCGCGTGAGTGGGTGAACGTTCCGCTTTCTTAGCGCCGCCCTGTGTCGCACAGATGCCGGGCGGACTTTTGTGTTAAGGACATGTCGTCGATGGATCAACCACTTTCAGATCATGATTTAGCTCAGTTACTGATTGAGCACAAGTTGATATGTCGGAGTGAGGATGAAGTTCACGATTTAGAACTATTGATTCGGAATGTCGGTTATTACAGACTGAAAGAGTATACATGGCCGTATCGCATAGTGCTTAATTCTGCTTTGAATACGAGGTCTTCGGAATTCAAGAAACAGATAACGTATAAAAGGATAAAAGGCACCTACCTATTTGATAGGCGTTTAAGGATATTGCTGATAGACGCATTAGAGAGATTTGAGATAGCGTTAAAGAATCGTATAACACAGGTTTTGACGCAAACGACGGGTATGAGTAGGTCGCATGCGGATGATAGTATTTTTATAAGTGCCGGGAAGATACAGGCATGGAGAAAGGAAATTCAGGATGCGTACCACGAAAATCAGGATACGCAGGTGGTACATTTCAAGAAAGATTGCGGCATATCAGATATCGACAAATTACCCTTGTGGGCTTTAATGAGTTTTTGTTCCTTCGGTAAGATGAAGAAATTATATGAGGCTATGACAGATGCTATGAAGCCTGACGCTCTGTAAAGTTAAGATGCTTGCCTTTTCTTGTAGCAGGTGTATAATTTGCTTGGGTGCTCTGTTCCATAGAATGTTTTTTTTGCCGGGTTATTATACTCCATTCCGGGACCGGATGCACCCCTTTTTTTTGAATGCATCCCCCCCCCGGTGCGTTTTATTTTACGATGAACAATTCGCGGTATTTTTGTATAAAATCTTGACGCGGGTCGGGAAATATGCTAGGATACCTTTCCATCAATGAGTTATCCGCGTCATACACCCTTAGAGTCATACGGTGAGCGAGTGTTCACGGCGGTGAGTCTTTTTGCCGGCGCGGGTGGTTTGGACATGGGCATGGAGCGTGCCGGGTTCCGCACTATATGGGCAAACGATATTTTCCGCGAAGCGTGTGAAACATACAGAATGCGGAGTCAGGCGACTGTAGTCTGCGCGGATATTGCCAAGGTAGACGTCAATGATATACCCGCGTCCGATATTATTTTAGGCGGATTTCCCTGTCAAGGGTTCAGTGTCAGCGGTCCGCGAAGGGTACACGATGTTCGGAACAGTCTGTACAAACACTATGTTCGCATTGTACGCGAAAAACAACCACTACTCTTTGTAGGTGAAAATGTTAAAGGTATCCTTACGATGGATAACGGCAGAGTCATCGAAGCTATTATTGAGGAATTTGCCTCCTGCGGCTATAACGTAAGATATCGGTTGATTAACGCCAAACAATATGGTATTGCGCAAGACCGTGAACGTGTCATTATTACGGGATTTCGGAAAGATTTGGGTGAACTGAACTTTGACATTTCTCCGCGGAATTATCATCGTGTAACACTCAGGGACATCATCGGAAAAATGCCGCCGCCTGCGCCGGATGAAGTATGCGATGCTCCTTTCTCCTCTCGGTATATGTCCAGGAATAGGAAACGAGGGTGGGACGAAGTATCATTTACCATTCCCGCCATGGCAAAGCAGGTATCCCTACACCCGGGGTCGCCGGATATGGTTAAGATAGGTAAAGATTTATGGCGCTTCGGCGAGGGTGCGCAAACCCGTCGTTTGTCGTGGAAAGAAGCTGCGGTCATACAAACTTTTCCGGCGGATATGAAATTTGCCGGTGATCTGACAAATATATACAAACAGATCGGCAATGCCGTACCGGTTAAACTTGCGGAGTATGTAGGGCATAAACTATACGATATCCTTATCTCAAAAAGGCAATGACACATAAAGCGCGACAGACCGTGCTCGGTAAAGCGTTCGAATATGCCTGTGCTCTCGCGATCAGGCATGCGGCGGGCGAACAGGATGTAGTAACGGAAGAAACACCGCAATTGCATAAAGCGCGTTTTTACTACGAGAAGGAAATAAATGAACAGGAGAAGACAAACATCAATTTATCGGCAGCCGCCGGTGTGAGAATTCTCCTGAGGTACGAACCTCAAATCCTTTATCCTCAAGGCAATGAACCACTCATCATTTCATTGGTAAGTGATCAGCAGGGTCAGACCGGTGACGTGCGCGATGTCCTGTGTCTACGAAAGCAAAATGCATGGGAAATCGGGATTTCATGCAAGCATAATAATACAGCTGTCAAGCATTCGCGTCTTTCAGGTACATTAAATTTCGGAGAAAAATGGTTTCATATTCCATGCTCAAATGCGTACTTCGAAGAAGTAAAACCTCTTTTTGATAAACTCCGCAGGATACGGGCAGAAAGTCATGCAACCGCAAAATGGGATGCCTTAGGTACGGAAGAGGATAAAATGAGCTTTTACCAAGCTGTCCTCAATGCTTTTATCACAGAACTTCGAAGATTAAACGATGAACATCCGAACGTGATAGCAGGTAGACTTGTCAGCTACCTCATCGGAAAAAATGATTTTTATAAAATTATCACCGACGACTGTCAAAAAATAACAAAAATACAAGCCTTTAATTTGTACGGTACGCTCAATAGGGCAGCCGGTTACAGAAAAGCAGTGTCGGATATTCGTAAAATCAAATTACCTGACAGGATACGAGCGATAGAACACCTTGAAGAAGGGGGACATATCCGTAAAAATACCATTGCCGTGTACTGTAACAATGGTTGGGAGATTTCAATGCGCATCCACAATGCTAGTTCACGCATTGAGCCTTCGTTGAAATTCGATGTGCAACTCATGACATATCCGCGTGAAATCAGTACGCAGATCGAACCATGGCAGTGAACCGCTGCTCACGCCGCCCCACCACAATGCCCGCCGCACCCTCCCCCCCTCCGCATTTTTGATTTTTGATTTTTGATTTTTGATTTTTGATTGAGGAATAATGCGCGCTCCGTTGCGCGTCCCTCCGCGGAAACGAGCCCGCCGGGTGTGTGGTGAGCAACGGTTCATCGGCGGGTACCGGCGGGTGTGGTGGGGGAGACTTTTGGGTTTTTGATTTTAGATTTTTGATTTACCAATAGTGGCGCTGCCGTGGCGCTGAACCGCTGCTCACGCCGCCCCACCACAATGCCCACCACACCCGCCCCCCCTTCCGCATTTTTGATTTTTGATTTTAGATTTTTGATTGAGAATAGTGGCGCTCCCG
>CAZJIH010000146.1:0-3537 GCA_964545935.1 uncultured Akkermansia sp.
TCATAGTTGTAAAGAAGGTACCGGCGTCGCCCTTCTTCCTTATTTCTACCACACACCCCCCGGGTATGTCAAGAAAAAAAGACCGCCAAATCGCTTTTCCCGCCGTAGAGTCACGCCTGTCCTAATAAAATTTTTGAAAATCGCCGCAATGCTAGTTCCCATGCGTGTTACAGACGCTCTGCGCACCAAGAGGGCTTCAACCTCACGGGTGCATGGAGTTAGTCCCCACACGTCGTTTTGGCGTTGCCTCCTCCCGCCATGCCTGCGCAACTCTGTTGCTTTTAACTCCTTCACTTCGTACTTCGTTCTTCGTGCTTGATCTCCCTCGTGTCTTCCCGCCTCAAAGCCATCGTCCACCACTAAGCCTTTAATTTATTCGGGACAGATATGTTGATGGATTATGATGACACAATTTAGGCTTGACGAAACGGTGAAATTGGGTTTATCTAAAAGAGGGAAACATTTGAGAGAAATATGGGCAAACAACTGATCATAGCGGAGAAACCGAGTGTAGCGGCGGATTTAGCGCGTGTACTCGGGAAAAAATACGGGAAATTTACGAGGGAAGAAGGTGGGGGAGGTTTTCGCAATGAGAGACTGATTATTACATCGGCTGTAGGGCATCTTGTGGAATTAAAAAAGCCGCAGACGCGTGATGGTAAGAGTGTACCGTGGAAGATGGAATTTTTACCTGTTATGCCGGAAGCGATGGAGCTTGAGCCGATAGCAAAATCCGCTGATCGGTTGCGGAAGATACTACGTTTGGCGCGCAGTAAGGAGGTAGACTCTTTGGTAAATGCGTGTGATGCCGGACGCGAGGGTGAACTTATTTTCCGCAATATCATTCGCTTCGGCGGTATACACAAACCGATGTATAGGCTTTGGATGCAGAGTATGACGGATGACGCGATTATAGAAGCATGGCAACATCTTAAGAATGATGGAGAAATGCTAAATTTGGCGGACGCAGCGGTATGTCGTTCGGAGTCGGATTGGTTGGTAGGACTCAACAGCACGCGTGCCATTACCGTGCTCCAATCATCTGCCGGCGGTTTTTTAGTAACGACGACCGGACGCGTGCAAACACCGACCTTGGCCATTTTAGCGGCACGTCAAAAGGAAGTCCTAGCCTTCACTCCGGAGACATATTACGAAGTTCATGCTACATTTGAGGCGGCAGCCGGAACATACGGAGCTAAGTGGATAGACCCGAACATCAAACGCGATGAAAATAATACGCAACGCACGCGTGAACGGATATGGGAAGCGGAGAAAGCTGCGGAAATAGTGGAACGGTGTCAAGGGAAGAGCGGGGAAGTCAAAGAACGTAAAAAACCGGTCAGTATGCCGGCGCCGCTGCTCTTTGATTTAACCTCTCTGCAGAAAGAAGCCAGTAACCGTTTCGGTTTCTCTGCGCGGCGAACTTTGCAATTGGCACAGGAGTGCTATGAAAAACACAAGGTACTTACATACCCCCGTACAGATTCAAAATTTCTTCCGAATGACTACCTACACGTAGCGGCACGTACGGTACAAGGAATAGCCGAGCATATACCGGAATATGAGGAAATAGCACGCTCCATCATCGGCGCGAAAGGGGTGCATCCGAATAAACGAGTATTTGACAGTTCAAAGGTCAGCGACCACTTTGCCATCATCCCGACGGGAAAGTTTGTGAACCTGACCGGTGATGCCGCTCGTATCTTTAACCTTGTAGTTCGACGATTTTTGGGAGTTTTTATGCCCAATGCCGAATTTGAGGATACAGAGCGTATAACTGTCATTACTACCCCCGCCGGGCAAGATTATTTTTATTCGCACGGGCGGGTGATGCTTAGCCCGGGGTGGCGAATCCTGTACAATACAGACGCGAAAAAGAAGGATGAACTTTGCCGCGCGGAGCAGGGCGAAATCGTACAGGCTACGGAGGTGAAAGCGGTAGAAGATGCGACAAAGCCGCCGCCCGCGTACACGGAAGCGACCTTGCTGACCGCTATGGAAAACGCGGGAAAGTTGGTGGAAGACGATGAATTGGCATCCGCCATGAAGGAGCGTGGATTGGGGACACCTGCCACACGCGCTTCTATCATCGAAGGTCTGCTCGCTCAGGAATATATAGCACGCGAGGGGAAAAACCTGATAGCTACGCGACGCGGAATGGACTTGATCGACCTACTCGGGCAGATCGGGGTCAGTACCCTATCCAGTCCGGAGCTGACGGGTGAGTGGGAATACCGCTTAAAACAAATGGAAAACGGTAAGTTGAAACGCTCCGATTTCATGAAGGATATCCGTGCGTATACCACCGATATCGTTGAGGCGGTAAAAAAATATATGCAGGGTGGGAAAACAACGGAGCTTCCCGTAGCGTGTCCGGCATGCGGAGAAATGAAACTGGAAAGTCGCCAAGATTCCGTAGCCTGTAAAAATTGTCATTTTCACGTACGACGATTACAGGCCGGACTCCGGTTGAAAGATGAACAATTGATAGAGCTATTGACCAAGCGGGAGTTACCGGTAACGGAAGGATTTCGCTCGCGTTTCGGTAAAAGTTTCAGTGCGGGACTTCGTCTCGTAGAATCCAATAAAGGTTTCTGGAAAATTGAATTCCTTTTCGGTGATAAAGAAAAGTCGGAAGAGACGGAGACGCAAGGGCATTCGCTCGGGATGGTAGATGTGCTTAATCTCGGCAGATTTGAAATGTTCGAAGATGAAAGGAGGTGGAGCATACCTGACTTTCCGCGTACAAATTCCTCACGAAAGGGATTCAGTGTCCTTCGTACCTTATTGGGTAAAGAGATAGATGTATCAGATATACGACAAGTACTCACGGAAGGGAAGAGTCAACTGCTTACCGGATTCATATCGCAGCGTACTCGCAAACCCTTCGAGGCTTACCTCAAGCTCGATACTGCCAAAGGTAACGTTTCCTTTGAATTCCCCCCCCGCGATAGCAAATCGGATAAACCTAATAGGAAAAGTTCTGCGTCCGTAGCAAGACAGCAGGATTTTTCGGACGCTGTCAGACACGACAAAGTGCAGGTAATGGGTAATGGAGGACACGTTCTCTTGGAAACAAAGGAAGGTTGGAGTGTTGAAGGAATATCTTTCGGTAAAAATAATCGTCCGCTTTTGATACCTAAAGAGATGTGCGGTGTACAAATTGATGCGTCCATTGCGCGGGAGCTGCTCAGTAAAGGGAGGAGTCCGCTTATAAAGAACTTTGTAAGTCATAAATCCGGTAAGTCTTTTCAAGCTTACCTTGTCCTGAGTATGTCCTCCGGCCGCGTCACCTACGAATTCCCCTGAACCGCTGAACCGCTGCTCGTGCCGCCCCGCCCCAATGCCCGCCGCGCCCGCCCCCCTCCGCATTTTTGATTTTTGATTTTAGATTTTTGATTGAGAATAGTGGCGCTGCCGTTGCGCAAGGATTTTTTACAATGCAAAGCCAAGGAGCACCGCCGGCGGTACGCCACAGCTCTGCTTCGTAACTAGATTCCGATCCTTGCGCCACGGCAGCGCCTAACTTCTTAAATC
>CAZJIH010000147.1:0-3474 GCA_964545935.1 uncultured Akkermansia sp.
AAAATGGGGTCGGGGGGTAGGCATTGCGGAGGGACTGCGGTTCAGCCTCCCCGCCGCGATGCCCGCCGCGCCCGCCCCCCCCGCCGCATTTTTGATTTTTGATTTTAGATTTTTGATTGAAGAAGTTAGCGCGCTCCGTTGCGCGTTCCCTCCGCGGAAACGAGCCCGCCGGGTGTGTGGTGAACAACGGCCCAGCGGCGGGGAGTGGAGGGAGTAGTGGGAAGGACTTTTGGGTTTTGATTTTAGATTGATGATTTAAGAAGTTAGGTGCTGCCGTGGCGCAAGGATCGGAAGTTAGTTACGAAGCAAAGCCGGGAAGTACCGCTTGCGTCGGCGGGCTTGTATCCGTGGAGGGACGCGCAACGGAGCGCGCATTATTGCGTTATTTCTTGACAAAGAGGAACCTCGGTACCCGTGTAAAGAGGTACGATGTCGGATTCTCCTTCATGATCCCGGTGTATGGTTGCAAATCTTTGGTACTGTTAACGATAATTCCGGCTTTAGCTTCGACGAAGAGTTGTGCGGTTTTTATGGGTACGGGCTGAATTTCTCCCACGAACATAGTAAAATCTTCTTTTCGTTCCGATTTAATTCCAAGCATGGCAACAGTCTCAGACTCAGGTTCTAAGACTAAAGTATTCTCTCGGTTCATGAAAACGACCGTCTGTTCATCGAGTACATTCCGCGAACCGTCTCCCAGTGCGGGCGAATTCAGCGACCTCAATTTATACCCCTTATTCATGCGAACAACGCGGCATCGCTTACAGCGATCAATCAGTTGATTCAGAGCGACTTCCCTATCATTGCCCAATGGCTCCGGCGGTAGGTATTTTGCCCCGTCACCCGGTCTAAGTCGTTTCTTCCACGATTCAGCTACCATCCTGAATAACTCATCTTCTTTTTTGGTGCGCGCCTGCAGTGCCCGGTCAAAGTGTAAGAATATGTTATTATTCAAAGCGTCTGGGTCTAAAATATCTATGATATCCGCCACCAATTCTGCGTCCTGAAACACCTTAGCCGGTACGGTGCTACCTCCTTCCCCTTCAAAGCTATCCGGTGTAACTTCCCTGCCGTTTTCATCGGTCATTCTGACTTCTCGTATACTCGCCCAACTCGAACCTGCCTTTTGCACAACTATGCGTAACGAAGTAATCGTTTCCCCGGAGGCTTCTATGTCAGATTTTTCGGATGCCTTACGATGAGGTATAGTCTTCACCTTCTGTCCGTTATAAAACATCTGTACTTCACACTCCTGCGCCGAATCGGTTTCCCAATCTACCGAAAGCCGCTTCACCTTCACTGGTTTCGGTAGTTGTATTTCCAAGTAGTGCCCGTCACCCCCGTTCGCCGCGCACCACCGCGTCTCTTTATTCCCATCCATCACATATTCCGCCGGATGCCCACGCTCTACGCTATCTGCCTTAAATTCAATGCTCTTAGACGAATCTAGGTCGTTGAATAATCGTCTCCCCTGCGCATTGTAAATTTCAATTTCGCGTACGGATGAACGGTGCCAATCCGTTTTATCCAAGGACAGCGTCATCGAATCCACTTCCACGCCTTTCAAATTATAAGTTGTAGAATTTGTGTGTTTAACCTCTTGTAAACGGCGCACTTCTTTCCCTCGGTTACGAGCGATGAGCGTGTAGGTGAGCTCTGCTTCATCCACCCAGTGCATCACCACTTTGCTCAACCTCTCCGGATGCGGGAGGCGTATCTGCAAATCTTCCCCCAAAGTCGTGTCCGCTGCGCACCACCGGGTCTCCATTTTCCCGTCCATGGCATCGGTGGTGTAAAATCCGGCAGCCCGTGTCTTGCACGTTAACACGGGCATTTCTCCGACATAACGACTCGCCCACAGCATGTGCCGCAGCGACATCTCGGGCTTGCATACCTCCTTCTTGCGCGCGAGTAATCGGCACATCGAAATGGCTATCTCCACCGCTTCTTTTTGCACTTTCACCTGCTCACGAAAATACTGCGGCAGTAAATCACAGGATGCAATAACTTCTAGTGCGTCAACATCTTGTGCTGTAGGAGCCCTTGTCTGTAGTTCTTCGATGATCCGGTCGCGCCGCCCTACATATTTTGCCACGGCGCGTACCCGGAGCCGTTCGTCAAACACGCGATTGAAAAATTGACTTACCACCGCGAACGTTCCGTCCTGTCCGTTGAGTTCGCGTAACTTACGCCTACAGCGGTCGATTACCCCCGGCTTATCTGTCCACAACGCACGCTCGGCGAGTTCCTGCAGCAACACAGGCGTCTGGGGTGATGTGGGTGCTTCATTGACCAAGCGGTCAGCTTCCCGGTTCATCGCTTCCTCTGTCTCCTCCTGCCACCCGCCCTGCGCTTGGTACCACTCCGATGGTGTCGGGTCCGTCCAAGCAACATGCTTGCGGAATTCCGTCCACGCTTTTTCCATGGCGGGGTACACGGCCTGTTTGCTCGCAACGTGTTGTTCGAGTAAAGCTTGAGCCTGTTGTTCGATGCCTGTGTCATTTTGCACCGTGGCGCGTGCCAAGATGAGTGCCATGTACGCTGCCGTTGCTCCGATGCAGGGGTCTTGGCTCTCCCGAGCCGCCTGCAAAAATGCCCGCGTGGCTTCGTCGTATTTTTCCTTATTGAACAAATCAAGTCCCTTAGTGAGTGGGGCTAAGAGCGGTGGCAACAATTCTATTTCCTCCACCGGCAAGGCTTCGCTCTTTGTCGTGCCGCGCGGTATGATGTTTAACGGAATACTCAGTCCAAGCGCGCATCCTAACACCAACACAATGAGCACCATAACCTTCCATCCGGATGTACGCCCCCCGCCCTGCCATGTCTCCTGCCGTTCTAATTCGATCTGTACTTCCTCAATTTCTTCCAGCAGTTCATCGTAATTTGCCGGGCGACGATTCGCAGCGAAGGCGGTCATGTGGTCGACTAAATCGCAGAGTGATGCGTCGATATTCGGACGTTGTTTGTGGAAAGCCGGCAGATTACGTTTATTTTCAAGGAGTCCGGTAAGTGAATCTGTCCCGCTTTCAAAAGTTTCTACACCGGTGAGGAGGTACCGCAGGGTCATCCCAAGTGCGTAAATATCTGTCCGTACATCTTCTTGTTCTCGCCTCAGGGTTTCAGGTGGTACGTAATACGGAGTCGCCCAGATGACTTCTTCTTGGTCGCCGTCGGCATTGTCCATCGCTAAGCCAAAATCAATGACCTTCGCTTGGCTTTCTTTGGTTATGAGCACATTACCCGGTTTCATATCCCGGTGTAACAATCCGGCATCGCTGGCTGCCTTCAACCCGTTCGCAACCTGCCGTACTATCTCCAGCGCGTAGTCCGCCTGCATGGGGTGTCCCGCACTGACCATGGTTTCCAGATTTTTTCCTTCCACTAATTCCATGGCTATGTAAAATTGCCCGTAGGCTCGCCCGGCTGAGTACACCGATGTTACATTTTCGTGCCTCACCCGTGCCATCATAGCAC
>CAZJIH010000148.1:0-3428 GCA_964545935.1 uncultured Akkermansia sp.
CAAACTTTTCGAGTATCTTTTTCTTGGTCGCGTCACGACGTTCATCGAATGCCTTGCGCATGGCTTCCTTTTCCTGCTCGTCGAGCTGACCATCTTTGTTGGTATCGAATCGCTCCATAATACGGTCCCTTTTTGTGGCATGATTCGGTCGGAGGACATGTCCGCTCGATACCGGCGGTGTTTCCTGAGGAGCAGGTGACGATTCTTGGGCTACGACAGGCACGGCTAATACGGTAAGTGCTACGAGTATCTTATTCATTGTAGTATGGTTCTAGTTTGTTCATCGGGAAGGACTCAGAGGTCATCCCTACCAATACGAACGAATTTCTCAGTCTATTTTCTACACAGATTCGGCGAGAAAAACCGTAGCTTCACATTCGTCCCGATAAAATTCAAAACCCGGGGATAAACGATTCCTTTGCGGTCATATTCTCGGGACGAGTGCGGCGCGGATTACAGATTTTTTGCGTGCCGCACAATATTCGGTACGTTGATACCTAAGTCGTTGAGGACTCGGGCACCCGGGGCAGAGAAACCGAAGCGGTCGATACCGATAACATCGCCTTGGGAACCGACGTAACGGAACCATAGATCGGAAATACCGGCCTCAACAGCTAAACGTCGGGTACAAGATGCCGGAAGCACCATTTCCCTGTATTCGGCAGATTGCCGATTGAAGCGCCACATAGAAGGCATAGAAACCACGCGCACAGAATCACCGAGTTGCGCGGCAGCTTCCAGTGCAAGAATAACCTCCGACCCGGTGGCAATAATAATAACGTCCGGTACGGCAGATTTTTCTTTACGGGCGATGTAAGCACCTCGAAGCGTACCTTGCCGGCGTGTTTCGGCAGAAAGTTCCGGCTGAACGGTGGTAAGCGAAGGTACATTTTGTCTGGTAAGGATGAGAGCGGTCGGTCCGTCATTCCTCTCCACAGCACACATCCATGCTCCGGCAGTCTCTTCTTCATCAGCCGGACGCACGACATCCAAGTTCGGGATAATTCGCAGACCGGTCACCGTTTCCACCGGTTGGTGGGTAGGTCCATCCTCTCCCACAGCCACCGAATCATGCGTCAGTACGTAAGTAACCGGCAGGTGAGCCAAAGCAGCCACGCGAATGGCAGCACGCATGTAATCCACAAATACACAAAATGTTCCGGCAGACGGACGGAATAATCCGTCGTAGGCGATTCCGTTGCAAACGGCAGCCATAGCATGTTCACGAATGCCGAACCAAAAATTGCGACCGCTGTAGTCAGTCGCGGAAAAGTCACCTTCCCCTTTCAGATAATTTTTATTGGAAGAAAAGAGATCGGCACTCGTAGACAGGAGCCCCGGGCAGTGTGAAGCTATGGCATTCTCGGCAACAGCGGCGGAAGCTCGAGTCGCAAGCACGGTTCCCTCCGCGAAAATCGGGATCATGGTATTCGATACCTCGGCGGACAAACCTTCGGTCGCGAGTTTCATACCCGCCGCGAGTTCAGCCGCTTTTTCGGGGAAAGCAGACTGCCAAGCACGGAAAGAAGCGTGCCACTCCGCGCACACCTGAGCACGCTGCGCCTTAAGTTCTGCCATGTAGTCGCGCACCTGCTGAGAAACATAGTAGCGTTCGCCGGCGGGAATCCCCCGATTGGCATGAACCGCTTCCCACAATTTAGCACCGCCTTCACCGTGCCCGGCGGTAGTACCTTCAACCCCCGGCACCCCCCGAGCTATCGTCGTGTGGGCAATGATGAGTTTCGGGCGTCCGTTACGATTCGCTCGTGCCGCAAGCACAGCATTTTCAACCGCCTGAATATCATGACCGTTAATGCTCACGGCATCCCAATGCTGGGCGGTAAAATAGGCAGCTATATCGTCTGTTTGTGTCCTTTCGATAGGGGCATCGAGAGTGATACCGTTGGCATCGTAAATGAGCACGAGGTTATCCAAGTGCAAAACCCCGGCAATAGCGGCTGCTTCCCGGGAAATTCCCTCCTGAATACAGCCGTCCCCGGCTAAACAATAAACGGTCGGGTTAAAGAGCTCGAAGTCCGGCGTATTAAAACGCGCGGCGGCGTGTTTGGCGGAAATAGCAAAACCGACCGCATTCGCAATCCCTTGTCCGAGGGGTCCCGTCGTGCACTCTACCCCCGGGCAACACTTAAATTCCGGATGTCCCGGAGTGTGACTTCCCTTGGTACGAAAAGCTTTGAGATCATCCACGGATACGTTAAAACCGCAGAGATGTAACCATGCGTAAAGGAACATAGAACCGTGACCGCCAGAAAGTATAAATCGGTCACGGTTCAACCAGCGAGGTTCATCCGGATTGACACGGAGAAGCTTGCCGAATAAAACTGCCCCGATTTCGGCACATCCCAGTGGTAAACCTAAGTGCCCGGATGCTTTATCGTAGATGGCATCTATTGCCAAACATCCGGCTTCATTAGCCGCCCGTTGTAAGATATCCGCCTTCATGCGCGCAAGCAGTATACCAAAAACTCCGAATTTGTAAAGCAGAATTGAAACAAGAACCTTATCTGTGTCCCGATAAAATTCAAGACTTGCTGGTTAACATCACCCCCCGACTTTGCATCGCAAAAATCCTTGCGCCACGGTAGTGCCTAGAATTTCAATCAAAAATCTAAAATACCAAACGCTCTCCCCACCACTGAACCGCAGTCCTGCCACAATGCCCTCCTCCCCTCCCCATTTACGATCTTTGATTTACGATTGATGATTTAAGAAGTTAGGCGCCGCCGTGGCGCAGGGATCGGAATCTAGTTACGAAGCAAAGCCAAGGAGCACCGCTCGCGTTGGGCGGGCTCGTTTCCGCGGTGGGACGCGCAACGGAGCGCGCACTATTTGCAAATCCTAAATCAAAAATCAAAAATGCGGCTGGGGGGCGGGCATTGCGGCAGGACTGCGGTTCACGCCTGTTTTAGCTATCAAAAACCGATTCTTACGCCCAAGGCTCCGTTCCATGTCGCGACGTGGGTGCGTAAGTCGCCTCCGGCGTTGAAATAGAGTTGCGTGTACCGGGTCACCGGAACATTTATCCCGGCTCCAATTTGAAAAGCGGTTGTACCGGCTCGGGCTCCTCGGACTGTTTGCGTGTACGTCGGGTCTGCCAACAGAGCTACATCCGCCGTGCTGCGTCGGTCTCCTAGGTCTTGGGCAACATTCATGCGTAGTTCTGTGCTGATGGTACGATTGGCAGCCTTCCCGGTCTCTATCGCCGCCAGCCAGCGTGCACCGAGTCCGAGCGTCACCGTGTCGCGCGTCTGTTTGTCGGCGTGCAGTCCGAGACTTCCGATGCCCGTCTCACTGAACGCATCCATGCTCGTGTGCGACACCGCCACGCTGAAGAGCGGTTGGAGTATCTGCCTGTGATTATCCTTGTCCGGGTACAGATCATACGTCAGTTCCCACATCGCGCCGAG
>CAZJIH010000149.1:0-3374 GCA_964545935.1 uncultured Akkermansia sp.
TCATCCTCCGGAATATAGTTACCTGCGTAGATTTGCTCACTGATAGCCTGTGCCCAAGAAGGTAAGAGCCACAATTTGAAAATCAGCACCTCTACTGTCGTAAACAAAACCATACCGACAAATAGGGTTGCCACCCAGCCCCACTGTGTTTGAATCCACCCCGCCCATGTCAAGCCGCGCAGCACGATTGCAAAGAGCAGCAACGGGATGAATGCCACAAATAGCTGGATAACTCGCCGTATCATTTCTTTTTCTCCGGTATGTCTTCCATTTCTAGGTAATCTAAGGCAATGGTACGTCTATCATTTTGCGGATTACGGATTTCCATCTTCATCTGCTTGAAAAACCAAGTTCCGTCTGATAATCGTTGAATGGATGTGATCGAAAAGCGTTTTCTGAGTTTACCATCCGTCCCGTAACCATCTATCTGCCAAACTGTACCGTTTTCTTTATCGATCCACATGCGCACGGTAGCGAATTGTCCGACACCCGGAGTAGGGTTCGGTGCTTGCACGATGAAACAGTCACGTCCTTTGATGCGTGAATCCGCCGAATCCGGTAGTATAACCCCTCCCTTCCAGTACAAAAAGCGCAGAGAGAGATCCTCGTATGTCACATCCGTACCTGCTATAGGCTGCGCGTATTGCGACGGTACCATCACCGTTGCCTTACCTCCGTCAACCAACAGTAAATCCGCTCTTTTTTCACCGATGCGTACATCAAAACGTTTCCACGCATTATTCAACCGGTACTGAAAAACAATAGTATTACCTCGCGCACTTAAACTGAAGGGTACCCTGAGATGTCCTTTTCGTATGGCTCCGAGGACATCTCTGTTCCCTTGACTTACAAGCATTTCTCGCATGCCCGTAAGCAACTCATCCGCCGAATTTGCAGTCTGCGCCCATGCACCGCTCACACAACCATACGCAACTACCGCGCATACGGCGATTTTCCTGATGATGTTCATGTCACCATCATACCATATACATCCACAATGACAAGGAAATCTGCCATTCAAGGCCACATCTGTCCCAAATAAATTAGACACTCAGAGTAGAGCGATCACTTCATCGCGTGGCAACACGGAGGTGATCAAGTACGAGGTACGAAGTGAAGGAATTAGGCGCAACGGGGTTGCGCGGGCATGGTCGGAGGCGGCAAAGCCGAAACGATGTGCGGAAACCAAATCCATGCACCCGTGAGGTTGAAGTCCCCTTGGTACGCAGAGCGTCTGTAACACGCGTGGGAATTAGCTTTGCGGCGATTCTCGAAAATCAATACCGTATACATCATCACCTTCCGAGCCCATCAAATATGTAACCGCGCACAGCCCCTTTCGTACAAAATCACCTGCCCGCTCCCGAACAAAATTATTAAGCGATTCTACTCCGCAATCAAAAGTATCTGCCCGAGCAGTTCGAGCACCGTAACTGACAAACTGAAGCTGCATATCAGTCCCCGATGCGTGGTATGGTATCACTCATGCGACGAATCTCTAATGTCGCGTCATTCGGACAATACGGTTCCCGCATGAGCCCTACAATAACCTGTGCATCCACGCGGCTGTAATGCCCGTCCCGCCAAATGCTTTTTCTTGCTTTTCGGGAACTCATCGCCCAACCCAAAGGGGAATTTGACACTTTCCGCACGCGAATACATCGCAGGTACCCTTTAGTGTGTTTTTTAATGCTTTCCCTCACGGTGAAACCGAGTATATCACAGGAACACCGCGCACGCAAGCCTTGATTCACCCTCGCGTTTCCCTGCATCTAAGTCATCTCCCTCTGCAAAGCGCATATCTTTCTCGGGACAGATGTGCCTGCGCCGCATTTTAGATTTTACAAAAGAGGGAGGAGATGTTACAATACGCGCATGGCACATCAACCTGTAGTTTTGATAATACGAGACGGCTGGGGACGCAATCCGCAAGGTCCCGAAGCTGCGAAAAAAACCGGCGACGCAACTGTTCTTGCGCACACGCCTTTTACAGACCGGCTGCTGGCGACATGTCCGCACTCTTTGCTGGGCGCGAGCGGGCAGGATGTCGGTTTACCGGACGGACAAATGGGTAATTCTGAGGTAGGGCACTTAAACCTGGGAGCCGGACGCGTCGTTTACCAAGACCTCTGCCGTATTTCCAATGCGATACAGGACGGCAGTTTCGCCGCAAATCCCGTCATTAAGGAAGCCTTCAGCAAAGCGGTTGGACGTCGTCTGCATCTCATGGGGCTTGTTTCAGACGGCGGAGTACACTCCCACATCGACCATCTCATCGGTATCATACGTTCGGCGGCACAGGCGGGGGTAAAGGATATTATGGTACATGCTATCACCGACGGACGCGATACCGACCCCAAGAGCGGAGCGGGGTTCCTTGCACGACTTCAGCAGACAGTCGATGCTGTCGGAGCTCGCATAGCTACCGTAGTAGGACGTTTTTATGCTATGGACCGCGACAAACGATGGGAGCGTGTAAAAAAGGGGTGGGATGCTATTGTATCGGGCCATGGGGAGAAGTGCACCTGCACACCGGCGCAGTACGCAGAGAAAAGTTACGCAGCCGGTACAACGGATGAATTTTTGGAACCGGCAGTCTTTTGTGAGGCCAATCAACAGCGCGTGCGAGACGGGGATGTGGTCTTTTTCATCAATTTCCGTGCAGACCGCGCACGTGAATTCTCTCGTGCATTGATTTACGATGACTTCGATGGTTTTGAACGCGAAACACACCCCCGTGTGCACTACATCACCATGACGGAATATGAGGCATGTTATCCCTCCCCGGTGGTGTTTGCGCAGGAAAAACTTGACAACATATTCGGTGAAGTTGTATCGCGTGCCGGCTTGCGGCAGCTACGTATCGCCGAAACAGAAAAGTATGCGCACGTGACTTTCTTCTTCAACGGCGGCGTAGAAACACAGTTCGAAGGCGAGGATCGCATTTTAGTGCCGTCTCCGCGCGATGTAGCCACTTATGACCAAAAACCGCAGATGAGTGTGGCGGAAGTAGCGGAACAATTTGTGAATGCCATCGGTAATTATGACGTAGCCATCATGAATTTCGCCAATCCCGACATGGTAGGACACACCGGTTTCTTAGACGCGGGAATTGCCGCGTGTGAAGCGGTTGATAAGGCACTGGAACGCTGCGTGATGCGCATTTCAGAGCTCGGCGGACGTTGTTTGATTTGTGCAGACCACGGTAACTGTGAGCAAATGATCAATCCGGATGGTTCCCCCAATACAGCTCATACCACTAACCTTGTCGATCTCATATACTGTGGTCCGGATCAGGATTCAGTCAAGTTGGAAAATGGGCGTTTGGCAGATATATCACCCACGCTGCTTGCACTCCTCCGTATTCCGCAGCC
>CAZJIH010000150.1:0-3340 GCA_964545935.1 uncultured Akkermansia sp.
CGCGCTAACTTCTTAAATCGTCAATCGTAAATCGCATATCAAAAATGGGGTTGGGAGGCTGAACCGCAGTCCTGCCCCAATGCCCTCCTCCCCTCCGCATTTTTGATTTTTGATTTTAGATTTTTGATTGAGAATAGTGGCGCTTCCGTGGCGCAAGAATTTTGCACGATGCAAAGCCGGGAAGAAAGGGATGTTTGTGAACCAATGCTGTATAGCTCATTTTAAATGCAGTTGGCAAGCTAAAAATTGCGTTTTCCCTCAAAAAAAATAAATTATGTCAAAGCGCCGGGAGCAAAAATGACAAGAAGTGCTTGTCATATTTTGAGATCAGGAAAATCTAAGTACTTGATAGTCTGATACTACGTGCATCACATGAGGGCACGGCATTTAAAATGAGATAATCTGGTGGTGTAAAGCATAGTGTGATGAGACGTACCGGCTGGGGTGGTCGGTGGTCGCTTCGCATTCTATTGACATAACAAACAATTACAGACTATGAAAATTCGCTTACCGAAAGGACTTCGCAAGGCACTGCTGGCTTGCCTTGCTGCAATGACTGTTTCTTTACCCGCTACCCTCGGCACGGCGTCGGGGTGGGTGGCTGCCGCTGAGACGGATCAAGAAGATGATGAATATGAGATAGGGACTATAGCCTCAGATCCCGCTACGGGCGGTTGGCCGGATGATGGTCGCTACAGCGGGCAAGAATCGGATGTTTCCGGAGGGACGGATGCGCAGGTGAATCAATCGGGATCGGTGAAATTCAAAGAAGGAAATGGGAACGGTAATGTCACCATCACGGGAGGGGATTCTGAGCAGAACGGTATTGATGTGAAACTGTACGGCAACAATGGGAGTGAGTTTGGGGCTCCTACAGTCACAATGAGCGGTTACATCAAGAGTCTGCTGATAGAGAACATGCAGATAAGGTTTGACTCGGGGAAATGGGTCAATAATGGCGCGACAATTGCCGATATATACGTGAAGAATGCTATGCTCTTTATGAAGGAGACGATGGAACTCGACACGAATCTTCATTTGGGCGGGCGGTACGACAGCAACGCATGGGAGGGGGCACTCCGTGTGAATTCTGTGAGCGAAAAAGCGCCTTGCACGGTGACGCTCAGCGGAGCACTCGTCGTAGAGTCGGATACCTTGATAACGGTGCAGTTCGGTAGCGTGTTCAAGCTGACCGGGAAATTGACGACCGGAAGCAGTGGAGCCACACACAACCTGCGCTTGGGATCACACAGCGTTTCGCAGGGAAATGCACACATGGAATTTCTGGGCGGCGGGGAGTTGCAGGGGAAGCTGGAGTTTTATGGTCACGGCGAGCACGGTGTGCCCTACTTGGTGCTCGGCAAAGGGAGCGGCGCAGGGGAGACGGTGACACTCACTGTCTTCGGTATTGAATCCACGGAGTGTCCGGAAACCTTCGGCGGGCGAATAGAGACCGGGGGAGAGGGACAGGGTACCGCCACACTGGTGGTCAATGGAAGTGGCACGTATACCTACAGCGGCACGCTCGGCACAGCCACCGCACCGGAAGCCCATGGCAGCTGGTCAGACACAAGCGCACTGAATCTGACGGTGCAGCTGAGTGGGGGAGGCAAGCAAGTACTCAACGGTGACGCGCATTTGAATAATCTCACAGTGAGCGGCGGCACATTAGAGACTACGGCGGCGTTGCAGGTAGACGGAACGTTGAATATGAATGGTGGGACGTTGGCACTGGGGGATGGAGCTAGGTTGATCTTGGGAGCTACCACCGGTACGATTGACTTCGGAACTTTGATCTTAACCGGAGATGCCACACTGAGTTTGACCGGGATGCTCACGGATTTGGTGCTTTCTGCGACAAGTCTGCCACAGGATGGCGCACACAAGTTGCACATCGCGCTGTCTTCCGGATTCGTGGAGTGGCTCATGGGACAAAGTGACGGGTATCTGCTTTTCTCTTCAGAGGAATGGAAAACATTTGTAGAGTTTGACGCAGTCGCCGGTTACGAAATCGAATGGGGCAGCGGCGGGAAGATTATGGCAACAAGCGCGGAGAGTTTTTCTTGGGATGCGACGGCGGGTGCATCTTCGTTCACTTGGGACGCGGAAAGCGGTGCAAGTACCACTCCGTGGTCATCCGGCACCGGAGCTACGGATGGCGGCGTATCCGTTACGATGACCAATGCGAGTGTTGAAAGCGGGGCAACGGTCACCTTATCCGGTGCGGTGCAGGCAGGGAACCTTACCCTAGGGGGACCGCATGGTTTCACGTTCGCGGCATCCGAGGGTGACTCGCTGACACTGACGGGCGAGCTGGCGGTGAATACGACTCTCGTCTGCAAGGCGACAATTAATGTAACAGGAATGCTGAGTGGTACGGGGAATATTCAGATCGGAAGTGCGGATGCGAGCGGTTCTCTTACGTTTTCCGGTGATGCGGAGGTCTCTCTTGATGGGTGGCTCGCGGTAACCAATGGCACATTTAACGCAACCGAGGCGCACGTGAGGCTCGGTGGAGGTCTTTCCTCGGATCCCTTGGGGTCAGTAGGTGCCCACATGTGGGGCGGCGCGGTCAATGTGAAGAGCCTAGAGACCACAGTGACGGGCGACGAAAAGGCATTTGAGGGAAAGCTCATAGTGGCGGATGCTCTCACCAAAAGGGGGGCGGGCAAGCAGACAATTTATGGCAGCAGCCTGAGCGTTGGGTCCATTGATGTGCGGGAGGGGATACTTCACATCGGAGGTCCTGATTACTCTACAAACGAGGCACAAAGGGCATCATTGAGTACATCTACCATAGCAGTGGACGGCGTGGGGAGCCGCTTTGAATGGCAGTCGAATGCGCTGACGGTAGGGGACATCACTCTCAGCAACGGCGGGCAGTTTGAGCTCTCATACGGAAGTATCACGGTATCCGGGAAAACCGCTATTACCGGTGAAGGTTCATCCATGAGTGTGACGGGGAACTTGAAACTCAGTTCGGGAGCTACGGATGATTTGCTCGTCGTGAACGGAACGAATGCGTCGCTGACAGTTTCCGGATTTCTTGAAATACCGACCGATGGTAGCACCATGAAGGTGGTGGGAGGTGGCAGTCTGACTGCTGCATCGATTTTCGGAAATGAGAGCGGTAGCGGCACGTATTTCAATCATGGGCATGCCCCGGCATTGACTGTGGGAGAATCGGATGAGAGCGTGGGGACGGTGACAATCGGTTCGGAGGACTCGAAAAATGCCCTGCTGCAGGTGAAGCATTTGACGGTCATTGGCGCGGGGAGCAGAGTAACGGTGTGGGGGAATCTGTCATCCAGTTGGGGCGATCAAAGCGACATAACCGGGG
>CAZJIH010000151.1:0-3319 GCA_964545935.1 uncultured Akkermansia sp.
GCCAAATGCCACGTATTCCTTCTCTGACACTGCCGACCGATAATTTCGAGGAGATGCTCGAAATGAGCAATCGTCGGCTCATTTACACGCTTCGCATGTCGGTTTTCTCTGCCGAAAGAGCCCGTCATTTCAGACCGCAACCACCGGAAAATCACGATGCGTATATCGTTCACCAAGAGCCCGGTCGTATTACTGTCCACATCCTCGCTGATGGCAAGGAAGTGTTTGATTGCTTCATTGTTCCGTCCGATCAATAACAACATGCTTTCCTTATCTCGCACATTCGCCGGTTTCCTGACCGCTCTTTTCATGCTACCGGTCTACGCTAACCCTTCACCTTCTATGAATAACAACACATCTATTCCCATGAATTCCATTGCTGATGATACCCGCGTTTTTCGCGTCAACCCCTCCGTTTCCGCTCAGGACGTTCGTTTTCACAACCGCTTCGGACTCGAGCTCGCCGGTCACCTCTACCTTCCGAAAGATTTCGATGCGTCGAAGAAGTATCCCGCCGTTGCCGTGTGCGGGCCATTCGGTGCCGTCAAGGAGCAAGCCTCCGGTCTCTATGCCCAAGAGCTCGCATCCCGTGGTTTTGTAACCGTAGCATTCGATCCGTCCTTCACGGGTGAAAGTTCCGGTTCGCCGCGTTACGTCAGCTCCCCCGACATCAATACGGAAGATTTTTGTGCCGCTGTGGACTTTCTTTCGCTGTTGCCCTACGTTGACGCTTCACGTGTAGGCATTTTGGGCATCTGCGGGTGGGGTGGTATGGCTCTGAATGCCGCAGCCGTCGATCCGCGTATCCGCGTTACAGTCGCTTGCACGATGTACGATATCCACCGGGTGTCCGCCAACGGTTATTTCGACAAAGAGGATTCAGCAGAGGCACGCGACGCCATCCGCAGTGCGCTCGCCGCTCAGCGTCTGAAGGATGCTCGCCTCCCCGTTCCCGAAACCGCCGGCGGTGTACCGGACTCCGTGCCGGAGGACGCCCCGCAATTCGTCAAGGATTACCACGCGTATTACAAAACCGAGCGTGGGTACCATCCGCGTTCGCTGAATTCCAACGCCGGTTGGAACAAGACTTCCCTTCTTTCGCTCCTCAATACCCCGCTGCTCGCCTACACCCACGAAATCAAGAACGCCGTCCTTCTCGTTCACGGGGAAAAGGCTCACTCACGTTATTTCAGCGAGACCGCGTTCCAAAATCTTCGGGGTGATAACAAGGAGCTACTCATCGTGCCGGGTGCTTCCCACACAGACCTTTACGATAATTTCGATAAAATCCCCTTTGACAAAATCGAGGCTTTCCTACGCAAACACTTATGAAAACCATTCTTACAAATGAACCGGCGCTGTCGGTAGTCGGGCTGCTTCGCACGTGTCTCGCCCTCCTGTTTTTCTCTGTAGCCGTTGCCGTCGCTGCCCTGGCGGTTAATGTTACTTCCCCCACGCCGGATTCTTTCGTGCTTTCCGACAAATTCCTGTCTGCGGAGTTCCGCAAAGGGGAGCAGGGTGGCATCATCTTCGCCGGTCTGAAGACTGCCGGTGCGGAGAAGACAGCGCTGCTTTCGGAAGGTTCCGATGTCCTTTCCGTAGAACTAGGAAACGGGTCTACCCTCACCTCGCGCGATATGACGTTGAAGAGTTGGTCAACGGAGGATTTACCCGCCGATCGAAAGGCTGTGCGACGTTCCGAAAGGGAATCGGGTAAGGCTTTGCACGCGGTGTTACAGGCAAAGGACGGTAGTTTTTCTGTCGATTGGTACGCCATCCTGCGTAAAAATTCGCACTACCTGCGGCAGGTATTCGTCATAACTGCCCGTCGCGATACGTCTTTTTCTTCCTTCACCCCGCTTCAGTACACGTTTTCGAAGCAGGCAGGGGTTCCCTCCGTCTCGGGCAATACCACTCACGGCAACTTGGTCGTAAGCGAGCGCCTCTTTGCCGGTCTGGAGTCGCCCATGTCTCAGATGAGTGTGTCCGATTCGCACACCGTACAGGGAAAGTGGGTGCGGCGTACAACATTGCCGCGCGGACAAAGCTGGGTCATTTCCTCCGTGGTCGGTCTCATTGAACCGGGGCAGGCTCGCCGGTCTTTCCTGCGTTACAGCGAGCGTGAACGTGCCGTGCCTTACCGCGTCTTTGTTCACTACAACGATTGGTACGAGGTGGGTATTCGCCTGCACGATAACCCCGACCCGCTCAAACGTACCACAGATGCCGTCTGGAAAGGTATCACCGACCACTGGAAGCGCGAGTTGTTCGATAAACGTAAAACGTATCTCGATGCTTTTGTTATTGACGACGGCTGGGATGAATTTAACAGCCTCTGGGATTTCCATGCCGGGTTCCCCAAGGGTTTCGCCAATATTAACAGTGCCGCTTCAAAAATGAAGGCAGGTATCGGTACTTGGCTCGGACCGGTCGGTGGATACGGCTCTTCCAAATCCATGCGCCTCGCTTACTGGAATAAAAATCATCCGACACATCAAATCAATAACTTCGAATTGTCGGATAAGGAGTACTTTGACGCGTTTGTGGGGCGTTGTCGCGAGATGCTCAAAAAGTACGATATGCGGTATTTCAAATTCGATGGTATTTCTACCGCATTCCACGCCAAGGGTCCGGTTAATTTAGAGGATGCCGAAGGTATCATCCGTGTCGTTACCGCCCTCCGTAAAACTCGCCCGAATCTCTTTGTCAACGCGACTGTCGGTACTTGGGCAAGTCCCTTCTGGTTTCACTACGTCGACTCCGTTTGGCGTCAGGAAAATGACTTCGGTCAACTCGGCTCCGCCGGCGATGCCCGCGATAAGTGGATTACCTACCGCGACCACTTAGTCTACGAAGTCTTCGTTCAAGGTGCGCCTCTCTTCCCCATCAATTGTCTCATGACCCACGGTACCATCATCACGCGCAACGGACCTCCCCATGTGATGAGTACTGACCCGCAGAATTGTATCAAAGAAATGCGTGCCGCTTTCGGTTCCGGGTCGGGTTTGCAGGAAATTTACGCCGAAGCGGACTTGTTGGACCAAGACAACGGTAGACTCTGGGATGAACTCGCGGCTTGTATCGCTTGGATCCGTCGTAATGCCGATGTGCTCTCGGATGTCCACTGGGTCGGTGGAAATCCTTGGGATGGTTCCAAGGGTTGCGTTTACGGTTGGGCTGCTTGGAACACGCGTAAGTGCACCCTTACCCTGCGAAATTCCGACGCCTCACCGCAAACACTTACCTCTACCCCACGCCGAATCTTCGATATCCCCGCTTCAAACTCAAACCCCATCACCCTCCGTAGCAGCTTCCCCGA
>CAZJIH010000152.1:0-3311 GCA_964545935.1 uncultured Akkermansia sp.
ATGGTGGAGTGGCGGGATATAGAAAATAATTTAGCGATAGAAACGGGGTGTATGTCTCTGAGTTCTAAGGCTAAAGCTGAGAAAATACAGGGGAAAGAAGCTGCAGGCCCACCGCCCGAGGTCTTGCGAAATGAGGTACTGAACACGGTTTATCGGGAAGTTGCCTCTCTGGTCGGGGGTGAGGTACTGACCGTCATCGCGACGGATCTTGCCACATCCACAGGAATTTTGAGTGCAGGTTTGGCAGCCGGCTGGGAAACTTTTGGAATTGGACTAGCCGCCGGTGTGTTGGTTGATGTAATTTTCGGGTGGTTCACGGATCCGGAAGGTAAGATTCAAGCGCAACTCGACGACCGGATACGGAAGACGGCAACGCAGCAGAAGAAAGTATTTCGTGAGGTTATGATGAAGGCATTGAATGCCCGCCGTGACGAGTGGATTAATCAAATGTAAGTGATCATGAAATTCATTGCGCAAATTTTATTCATCGTAGCGTTGTTTATGGCAGCGTTGACCGCGCAGGCAAGCGTTGCCGTAAGCGTCGGAAAGGAAATCTTTGAACAAGGCGCGAAGGTTTTTACAAAAATCATTGTTCGGGGAGGAACTGAAGAGGTAACCGAGCAAGCGGCGCGGCGAACATTGCAGGTTGCCATAAAGAAGAGTCCGCAGGTTGCTGAATTAGCGCGAGAGATGGGCGAAGACAGTCTGCTGTATGTACTGCGTTCGCCTGCCGCGCGGAAGTTGGTGTTACGACATGGCGATGACGCAGCCGAGGCGCTACTTCGGCATGGGAAAGTAGGTGAAGAATTGATGGAATTCGCGCCGGGTGCGGCTAAATCTATAAAAAATCTCTCCGTTGAACAGGTTCGTCGGCTTGTCGCTCTGAAAAGAGCCGGTAAAATAACCGTTGACACAGTGTGCGAAGTCGCCGGTTGGGCATCACGACATCCCGGGACTGCGCTGCTTATCAGCGCGTACATCCTGAGTCCTAATGTGCGTGCGGCTGTCGGTGCGCTTCTTGATGCGGTTGATACGATTGTGTCTGTTGCTGCGGAGCATCCCTATGGAACGATACTGCTTGCCGCGGTGCTCTGTTTCCTTGTTTGGCTCTTCCGAGCGGAGATTAAGGCAGGCATTCTTGCGGTGTTCACCTTCCCGTTCCGCTTGTTTCGGAAACGATGCGCCCCGGCAAACTCACCTGCTTCCGGAAACACGGAGTCGGAGATATCAAAGTGAATTTCTCTCGCGGTAATCCGGTTGAACAAACAGTCCCCCATGCGGAAAAAGTATTACTATCAGGAGGGTGGAGAGGTAAAGGGGCCGGTGACCGGTGCGGTGGTTTCGTGGCTTCACCATGGGGAGAGTCTGCCGGAGGATGCGTTGATATGGAGGCGCGGGATGATGAGTTGGCGGCCGTACCGCTCGGTGTTTGATTTTCGTGCAGTGGTGAGTCGGTTTATCACCTTGTTGACGGGCATTCAGGATTCGGGTGTGGAGTGGAAGGGGTTCTTTTCGCGTGTTTTTAAGTGGCATACGTGGGCAGATGCCAAGGAAGTATTCTGTGCCGGCACGAAACCGGGCGGGTTGCCCATGAATGAAGTCAACATCAGCGCACCGAAGCCGTGGCTTTACTCGCGCGTGCTGCTGTTGGGCATCCTTCTCACGATATTGGCATTTCTGAGTGTGACGCATATCGGGCCGTATATGGTGCTCATAGTCATGCCCTTAGCGGCTGTAGTAACACCCTTGGTCGTTTTGGTTATGGCGTACGAACTCAACACGCGGCGCGATTTATCGACGATGGCCATCGTACGAGCTCTCCTCGGCGCACTCATTTTGACCATTCCCTTGGCAATTTCACTGAACGAGTACATACCGGATGCGTGGATGGCAGGTCTTACGGAGGAACCGGCAAAATTGCTTACCGTGTTAGTGTTAGCCGGGATGATGCGCATACGCATGAATCGTGTACTGCGAGCTGTCTTGCTGGGTTGCGCCGTGGGATTTGCCTTCGGTTTCCTCGAAACATGGCAATACCTATCCAATGCCTTGAGTACAGGCGGATTAGCGGGTATGGCATATACGGCACTGCTCCGTGCTATCATTTCCACTCCGGGGCATGTCATATGGACGGGCATCACCGCCGGTGCCTTTGCGCTCGCTCAGGCTCAATGGGAACACGCGCAGGGCTACGTCCCGAAAAGTATGTTCCGTTGGCGTAATCTCCTCTCCCGGAGGTTCTGGCGCATTGCTTGGCTCGCCGTCTTCTGTCACGCACTCCATAACTTTTCCCCTTATTTCTCGGACCCCATCGTTTATTTTGTTGGGTGCTGCGTTCTATGGCGCTTGGTACGAGTTGGTTATGTGCAGATGCATTACGACCGGCGGGAGAGGGAGGAAGGTGCTGAGCCCCGGTTCAGTCAGGAAACACACGTAGAACCTTTACTACGAACATTTTCGATTCGATTTTCCGGGTGTTTGAGTCGGCGTCGTTATTGGTGTATATTGCTCAGCATAGCCGGTGCCTATACCGCTGTATACATCATGCTCGATTACAGTGCGAACCGGAATGCGTTTGACTCTTTTTGGATGACGGAGTTGGTGGCATTGTGCATTTGGACGATACCGATGCTGTGGTCGATGATGGTGAGGCGTCTGCATGACCTCGGATGCAGCGGCTGGCATTCCCTTTACTTGGTCGCACTCAATGTTTGCTTCCCACTCCTCCCGATTGTCATCCTCGGTTTATTGAGGCGGAATCCGAACTCTCCCTATACGGAAGCGCAGGAAACTCCGCAACCGCACGCGCCGGTAGATGACCCGGAGACTGACCCCGTGGAGCGGCTGAGTTGCGCGAAAGTACCTGCCGGTATGATGCCCTGTACTTCGTGCTGTGTGCCGGATAGTGAGGAAAATTGGATGCATTGCCCGACTTGCGGTGGTTCGCATTATTTATCCTTAATTGCGCAGCCTCAGGACTTTCCGGAGATAAAGATTGCCCTGCCGTGGACGGCGTGGCACCCGTCACGCTCCGGACGCATCACACGCACGACCTACTGGGGCATGGCAATTGCGCAGATACTCGTGGCGACTTCTCCCATGTTGCTCGCGTATGTCTTTGACGGAGGGATAGGTGATGCGAGTATCGGTTGGGCCATGCTCTTGGGCATCATCTCCTACTTTGTGTGGGGTATTGGACTCACCATAAGGAGGTTGCACGATATAGGACGCAGCGGTCTGTGGATTCTCCTCGTGGTTCCGGCTAACCTCATCCTGTTTCTCCCCGGTATCATCCTCGGGCTCATCGATAG
>CAZJIH010000153.1:0-3303 GCA_964545935.1 uncultured Akkermansia sp.
GAAGTTAGGCAAGCGGCTAAGAGCTCGACACATGCCTGTATATCCGATTTATGTGCCATTTCAATACTTTGGTGCACATTTCGCACGGGTATAGAAATAGCACCAGTTATTGAACCACCGGCTGTAAATTTTTGTAAAGCGCCGGCATCCGTCCCACCCGCTGCCAAAAGCTCTGTTTGATAAGGTATTTTATTCTCGTCACAAAGAGCTTCCATGTACTTAACCATGCGAGTATCTGTTATCAGGGTACCATCATATATCTTTACCCCGGCTCCGGCTCCTAATTCCGTGCACTTATCATGCGCCGATGACCCGGGAGTGTCGTATGCTATCGTCGTATCCAGCGCAAAAGCAAAGTCCGGTTGCAGTCGTAAAGTAGCAGCTTGTGCCCCACGTAAACCGACTTCCTCCTGCACCGTAAATACGGCGTACGTGTCAAAATCCGGTTTTTTGCGCGATTTCTTAATGGCTCGCACGGCTTCAATCAGCACGTAACAACCGCCACGATTGTCTATGCTCTTCACATTGACACAATTGCCCATCTCTATCAAACCGCTGATGCGTGTAATAGCATCCCCTACGGATACATATTTTTCTACTTCTTCCTTCGGCAATCCGATGTCTACCACATAATCCGTAATGGCCGGCATTTTCCCACGCTCCTCCGGCGTCATCACATGAATCGGTTTTACTCCCATACACCCGGGCATATCTCTGCGTCCGTGTACCATCACTCTCTGCGCTGTAAGTGTTTTAGGATCAAATCCACCCAACGGTAATATGCGTATAAATCCTTGCTCATCGATGTGCCTTACAATGAACCCTATCTCATCCATATGCGCGGCGCAAACTACTTTCTTCTCCGATGATTTTCCACGAATCGTACACGTAACATTCCCTATGTTATCTATCTCCACTTCATCGCAAAGCGGACGCATCTCCTTCACTATGAGCTCACGTATCTCACTTTCAAAACCGGGCGCACCGGCTGCTTCGCACAACTGCTTAAATAACGTCGTATTCATCACAACT
This sequence comes from uncultured Akkermansia sp., assembly GCA_964545935.1. GTDB lineage: Bacteria > Verrucomicrobiota > Verrucomicrobiia > Verrucomicrobiales > Akkermansiaceae > Akkermansia. The sequence continues at coordinate 1,033 of CAZJIH010000153.1, forward strand.
CACTATACCCCAACTCTCCCACTGCGTCAAGCATCAACCTATGCAAGCTCCTATAAATTTTCGGTAAATGTGGGCTAATGGAACGGATATGAATATGTCGGGGAGCGTGATAGATAAGAAGGATAAGCATCTATGCGAGACCGAATGATCTCACTCTCCGAGAAATTTTTGAGGGCAGAAATGCCCGATTTTAGGGTTGTGAAGCGAAGCCGTAGCGTAACTATGAAGAGGGATCCTCTTATGCGGCGGGGTTGCGGTTAATCTTCTTCGTATTTGTAGGTATAATTTCGTTTGAGAGATTCACCGGGTTTCAGGGTAAACTCCCAAACGACGGTTGAACGGGGATTCCCGGTGTAACTCGGACTCACCGTGATGACGGCATTTTCATCGGCAGATTGAACATGACCGTCCACTCGCTTTGTGAGACGCATAGGCATCTCCCTGTCAGAGTTATTTTTCAGAGTGAGCACCCCGGTATAGGTACTTACCGTCAGAGTATTATCTTCACTTCCTTTTTTCGGACGCTCCTCACGCTCAGTTAACTCTTCACTACAAAGGACTTCGGTCTGTAAAGTTTTATTTAACTGTAGGAGAGTATCACCGCCGGGAGCGGCAAAATACAAAGTAGATCGGGCTACTAAATTACCTTCCTGCGTGCAGGTAACGATGCCGGTACTCCATGCTTGCTTGCCGGAATTTTTTAATTTTACGCAGTGCCAAATATCCGCTATGGGGTCTCCGTGGTTCGAGAGATGAGCCAATGTGTTTTGATCTGGTACTGTGCAGGTATAGACGTGACTGTAGGGCACCTGCTCGGTAAAAATTTCACGTATTAAACTTTGACCGCGGGCACAGGTAAAATGCGGGAGAGTGTAGTAGAACAAATCCTCGACCTGCTCGCTCCCTCTTTCGCTCTCCCCCTCAGATTCCTCATCGTCTTCATCCTCAAAGGTATCATCCTGAGCAGCCGGACAGGGAGCGACCTGATTTGTTAGCAGCGCATTTCTACGTTCCATAGTTGTAATACCCAACTTACGCAGAAGCTCCCTAAGTTTGACAGCACGATTTATCGGAGAATCAATTAAGGCATCCCCAAAAGCCGGGAACCCGCTTACCAATTGCAACTGTACATCATTCAAATCCGCCATTTCATTGATGATATCGGCACGCGCAGTGAGAGTTGCCGTGCCGTCTTTCCCGAGTTCTAAATTATACTCCGGCAACCAACTCATGCTATTTGAGACGTATCCGAAAGAAAATGAAGCACCGGGATTCGGTTTGGAAAGGAGCGCACTCACCACCGGCACAAGCACCTTTTCTTCGGGAACTCGCAAGGACTCCCCAGAGGCAACCTCCACCTCCGACACATCTTCCGTCCGCACAGCAGTTACCCCAGCATCTGTCTGCAGCAACACAAACTCTGGTATTTCAGCCTTTCCTTCCTCCGATTCCGTCAGAAAGGCTCCTTCCGGTACCCGCTCTGTCTGCCGGGGTATAAGTTTCCCCACTAAATGCCTGTTCCCTTTTAACGAGAGCTTTACGTTCCTGCCGGCATTGGCTGCGAGGAGCCCCGCACAGGAACAACGCCCACCGGGTACCATACTTTCCCTGATGGTACCTTCTAAAGCTACCACACCGGCAGACGCATCCCACCACAGCGTTCCGAGGAGCACCTGCGGCATCCCGGATATCTGCACGCGCTCAGCATTCGGCAAAGTCGCCGAAAGTTCTACCCAATTGTAACCATTCTTAAAGAGAGCAACCTTGCGGACCTCCGCGCGTACACTCGGTACATCCTGCACTGCCGACACCACCCCACCCGCGCACACCGCCATCATGATGAATGCAAATGTTTTCATACATCCGATCATACCACATGGTAACTCTCGTGTCAAGCATCAATCTGCTCCTGCCCTCCCAAAAAAATGGTCGTTCGACGCTGAACGATGACCTCGTTTCGGTGGGACGCAGGATTTACTGTTTCCATTCGCCTACACCGACCGGTAGTTTACCATCGCCGACAGGTTGGTAACGAGTAGAGCTCGTATTACCGATAAGCGGTACTCCGAAGACCCGTTTCCAGTATGCACTCATACTTAACCCGGTATAACATCCGTAGCTGATACATTCGGCATTGGGAGCGAAGGCTAGGGGGGAAATGAGAGTAGCGAGGTCGCGCTCATGAATCCACTGCTTCGATGAACCGATGATGGTATTACTGTAGTCCAGCATAAAAGCGTGAGCATTTGAATGCCCGAAATAAACAAAGGA
>CAZJIH010000154.1:0-3273 GCA_964545935.1 uncultured Akkermansia sp.
GCGTGAGATGATATTCATACCCCACTCGGTCGCTGTTATAGATTTCGGTTCACAATATACTCAACTCATTGTGAGGAGAGTGCGGGAATTGGGCTACATGGCGCAACTTTACACTACCGAGGAATTAGGGGAAATTTCTGAGCCGAGTGCTATCATACTATCCGGTGGCCCGCGCAGTACAGCGGACTCAGACGCGCCGGACATAGACTACGACCGGCTGAAAGCCTTCGGTGTGCCGATACTCGGGGTATGTTACGGCATGCAACTTCTCAATATCAAGACAGGCGGCAGTGTACGCCCGAGCAACAAGCGGGAATATGGTCCCGCCGCCCTGCTCCCGGAGCCCGATTGCAAACTCTTCGAGGGTGTCACCCCCCGTTCGCAGGTATGGATGAGCCATTCCGATACCGTAGAGCACTTAGCTCCTCATTGCAAAGTCATAGCGCACAACAGCGAAGGGGTACCCATAGCCCTTCAGTGGGGGGAAACGATGTTCGGCATACAATTTCACCCGGAGGTTACGCACTCACACGAAGGTCGCACCATCCTGCGCAATTTCCTACACCTTGCTCCTCGTCTGTCCCCCTTTGATATAGGCGATTTCAAGCGTAGCCTCATCGCGGATATTCGGGAAAAAGTCGGGGATAAGCAAGTGGTATGCGGAGTATCCGGTGGGGTGGACAGCACCGTGCTGGCTATGTTGCTGCACGAAGCCGGTGTCCGCACCCGTTACATCTTTGTAGATAATGGTTTATTGCGAAAAAACGAAGCACGTGAAGTAGAAAGTAACTTTCGGCGCATGGGCATAAATATAGAATCAGTGGATGCTTCCGCGCGTTTTTTGGATGCCCTGAAGGGTGAACCCTCCCCGGAAAAGAAGCGCCGCATCATCGGTTCTCTCTTCATCGATGTATTTTGGGATGCAGTGGGTGACGCGGAGATGCTTGCCCAAGGTACCCTTTACCCGGATGTCATTGAAAGTGCTTCCAATGCTAAAAGTAAAGCTTCCGTCATTAAGACGCACCACAACCGCGTCAGCCGTGTCCTCGAGTTGCAAGCTCAGGGCAAAGTTATCGAACCTCTCGCCTTCCTCTTTAAGGATGAAGTCCGCGCACTGGGTGCCTCCATGAATATCCCGCACGATATTTTATGGCGTCACCCCTTCCCCGGACCGGGTCTGGCTGTACGTTGCCCGGGGGAAGTCACCCGCGAAAAATTGGATATCATCCGCGAGGTCGATGCTATCTTTATTTCCACCCTGCGCAAATGGGAGTGGTACGACCGGTGTTGGCAGGCATACGCCGGACTCATCCCGGTCAAAACGGTGGGGGTTAAGGGCGATGAACGTTCCTACGAATACGCCACCAACCTGCGCGCTATCGTGTCGGAAGATGCCATGACTGCCGACTGGGTGCCTCTACCGTACGACCTACTACGGGAAGCGTCCAATCGTATCCTCAACGAAGTCAAGGGGATCAATCGTGTCCTCTACGATATAAGTACTAAACCTCCCGCTTCTATTGAATGGGAATAACTTACCCCACCTGCCGTGTCTCGTTTTCTCCCGCTCGTTCTTTTCCCGCTGCTCCTGCTCTGTCAATGCGACAGCACGAACAGCGACTGCCGTGCCTTGGTCGTACGTGAAGCCGAAATAGCTCAGGAGACCCCCGGTAACTACTTTGTGGGGAGGCGTTACTACGTACCGCATACCCGCTTCTGGGGGTACATCCGTAAACCCGGTGAGAGTTGGCGCGGAGCAAAGCTCGTCATCATGGATGAGTCCCTAGTGCATAACCCGGACCGTGGCTATGAACCCCCGGTAAAAGGCGCTACCTTCGGCTCGGATCAGAACGTCGAATACTTCCTCTGCGGCAGCTACACAGGTGAAAAAGCATACGACCCGAGCACAGACCAAATCCTCCCGGTTTTTCGTCCTTCCGGCTTTCAGGTCCGTAATCGCAAACCGGGTTTCCTCTTCATCCCTTCGGAAAAATACGATACCAACTACGTGACCATACGCCCGGTCATTATGCCTACCCCGGAAACCTGCCGGCAGGCGGCTCAATGATCCGCGGAATTGTCACCCGACTTCGTCCTTCAGTGTCCCCGCCTTTCTCTGCAACGGGATCGTCGCTCAGCGCGGAGTTGTTAATTCCCCTGAGACGGATGCGGTGCTGCGCCGTTCTCTCCGTTCACGTAATTGATACGCAGCGGTACTTGTTCCACCGGTATACCGGCATCGGTGATTGTATCCAGAATTTCGATGAGCCCCCCGATCGAAGTCCCTTCCTCCGCCGCTACTTGGATACGCGTCTGCGGGGTTGACTTCATGAGCTCATCCAGCGCACCCTTCAGGGCATCCGGTTCTATCTTCTTTCCTCCGAGCGCAAGTTCGCCGTTCGCTCCTACTTCTAACAACGTCAGAGAATCATCTCCGCGTTCCCCGGATAAATGTTGCGTTTGCGGTAGCGTCAGCTTCAGTACACTGACTTGGTGCTTAAATTCTGTGTGAACAATAAAAAAGATGAGGAGAATCGTGAGGATATCCAGCATAGGGACGATAGGGACACCCTGAGGTACACTACTTTTTCGGTATATATTCATAGGGTCGGTTATTTTCCGAGGGTAGCGAGTAATTCCGTAAAGAAGCGATTCAGGAGCGCGGCACGACGCTCAATAGAACGTTCAAAGCACGTAATAGCAATCACCCCCGGTACCGCTATGGCAAGTCCGAATATGGTTGTGTAAAGGGCTGTGGATATTCCCATTGCGACTCCGGGGCCGGCGTCTGCTTCCCCGAATACACCGAAGATTTTCACTAACCCCCACGCGGTTCCGAGGATACCGAGCATCGGTGCTACGTTGGTTATTACACTTATGGTGGCCATACCGGCTCTCTGCTTATCTACCAACATCCGCAACCGCGCTTCTACCTGCGCCGCCAACGTCGGTTCCTCTTTGTATCGAAGCGCGTAGAGTACCTCGACCGCTACCGGTGATGCACTCTTGAGGCATAAACTCTCAAGCACCGGTTTTATCTCCGCTCCGCTTTCCCGCGCTCGTTTCAAAGCACGATTCAACCGCCGCGGCAAATAACCGGTCCCGATATAAAGGATATGGTAAAGTATTGCCGCTACTAAAATAACTGAGCATGCCAGCAAGGGGTATCCGAAGGGTTGGCATGCCTGAAAGAATTGGTATATGGTCTGTGGCATTGTTGTTTATGGGTTAATCAAAGTTGAAAGTAAATATAAGTTCGAGTACGTCACCTGT
>CAZJIH010000155.1:0-3254 GCA_964545935.1 uncultured Akkermansia sp.
TTTCGGACTAGGGCGATTTTTTTCTGTCAGTGTGACAGAAATTTCGATAGACATGTGCGGGGACAGGTGTATAATAATGTGGCAGGGTAGTCGTGAGGCGGAAGCCTTCGGTACTCGTGAGTCTGAAAAGGAAATTACGGACAATTATGAAGCGGTTACACAAGAACATAAGGCGGTTGATAGGGATATCTGCACTGCTATTTGCGTCGTGCACAGGTGATGGGCAGGCTACGCCGGATTACAACGTAGTTGGAGAACAATTTGCGCACGTGATACAGAATGTACACTATTCACGCGTACGATTTTCACCGGAGATGAATGCTAGATTTTTGGATTGTTATGTCCAAACGATAGACCCACAGCATTTGTATTTTACGCAGGAGGATGTACAGATGCTACACAAGAAATACGGAGATGCATTCGGAGATTACCTGATGCATGGGAAGACGACAACCTTGGCACAGGAATTGTATGGGATGTACGCGGAGCGGGTGCGGAAGCATTTAGAGCAAGCGGAAGCGATATTACGTGGATATGAAAAGAATCCGCCGAAATTTGATTCGGACCGCTCGGTTGCGCGTACACGGCGCAAGTTGCCACGCGCAAAAGATGCTCAGGAGCTCGACCAAGTTTGGCGGGATCAGGTAGAGGATATGGTGCTGGGGGAGGTATGTCGGCGAGAGAATATAGCGCGTTTGGCGGCAGAGAAGGGGAAACCGGACCCGAATGCAAAGGAAATTTCGCCTGAAGCAAAAATACTAGCGCGTCTTAAGCGGGTGCGCATGGAGTTGCAAGAGGCTGATGAAGAAGATATGGTGACGCATGTGCTGAATGCCGTAGCACATACGTACGATCCACACAGCGATTACATGGGAGCGCGGGAAGAAAAACAATTTAAGGATTCGATTCGCGCTTCGTTGGTAGGGATTGGTGCTCAATTACGAGAGGATGACGATGGCTCGACGAAGATTGAAGGCATTGTGAAAGGGGGACCAGCCGATAAAAACGGACAATTAAAGCTTGGGGACCATATCGTAGCGGTAGATTCCGATGGTAAAGGAAATTGGACGGATATCCTCTACATGAGCATAGACAAGGTAGTCGACTTGGTACGTGGGAAAAAGAATGTGCCTGTAAAGCTGCGGGTACAAAGTGATGACGGAGGGGAGGAACGGGTGATAACAATAGTACGAGACGAAATATCGGCACCTGATGCGAAGGCGAGTGCACGCATTGTAGATATGCATGCAGTGGGCGCGCAGGGAGAAGAACAGTCGTGCAGATTGGGGATATTGACCCTTCCGTCGTTTTACATGGACTTGGATGGAGGGGGTAATGTGCATTGCGCCAAGGATGTTCGCGATCTACTCACGCGGATGGAACGGGAAGGAGTGCGCGGGGTAGTGTTGGATTTACGTACCAACGGAGGTGGTTCGTTGGAGGAAGTACGGAGGATGGTAGGGCTTTTCACCGGACCAGGACCGGTGGTACAAGTAAAGGATGCGCGGGGGAATGTCTCTTGTTTGCGTGTGGTTGGCAGACCTGTCTACACCGGAGAACTGGTGGTACTCATCAACAAAGCTAGTGCGTCTGCATCAGAAATTTTTGCCGGAGCGGTGAAAGATTACGGACGCGCACTGGTGGTGGGTGACATGACGTCGTTCGGGAAAGGAACCGTGCAGGAGCCACGCGGTCTTGCGGGATACATACCATCTATACTGTCCCCACAGCCGGATTGCGGCATGATTAAAGTGACCACCCAAAAGTTCTACCGCATCAACGGAGCATCAACGCAACTTAAGGGAGTGAGTAGTGATATTGTGTTACCGACAGTTACAACCGGGCTCCAGATCGGCGAAGCAGAGCTTGATCATGCTATGGAGTACGATACGATAGCCCCGGCGAGTAATTACGTACCCAATCCGCACTTGGCGGTCATACTGCCCCAGTTGCGGGAGCGTAGTGAAGCTCGTGTTGCCAAAGATATTGATTTGCAGAATAATGCATGGTTTGCCGAGTATCGTCGGAAAATTACTGAGGAAAATTCTGTTTCACTGAATAAAGAAAAGCGGCAGGCTCAACTTGCAGAATTGCGAGATTTTAGGAAGAAGAGTGAAGCAGAGCGAAAAGAACGCTACGCGGCAATGAATAAGGAGGATGCCGAGAAGCTTACCGTTTACCGTCTGAATCTTTCCGATGTTTATGCGGCTACGCTACCCAAGGCATCTAAGAAGGATAAGGAATCGTTTATGCGGGAAGCGAAAGACCCAGAGGATGAACTGGACGATTCGCTCGATTATCCTTCCGGGCTTGACCCTGTTTTGCGCGAGGCACTTTATATCACACGCGACATGATAGAGTTGCACTAAGCACCGACCTGCGATGGCAGATGATTCTGAAGCGGAGGCGAGTCCGTACGGCACGCGTACCAACCGGGGTGTAAGGCTTCGGGATACGATGCCCAAGGAGAATATGCCGCGTGAAAAACTTGTTAAGAGAGGTTGTGCATCGCTGACAGATGAGGAGCTTCTGGCTATTTTCTTGCGTACCGGAACTACCGAATACAATGTGATAGAGCTGGCAAAAAGGCTTATACACGATAGCGGAGGTTCCCTGACTGCGCTCGGTAGATTGGATACAATAGATATCGTGCAACTCGCTAAGGGCATAGGACCGGCAAAAGCGACAGCGTTGACAGCGGCTTTTGAATTAGGACGACGCGCGGTACGGGAGCGGGACCCGTTCAAGTTGATGAATAGTCCGGAGATCGTGTACGAGACATTTGCCGATGAGTTGAGACGTGAAACGCAGGAGCATTTCCTCGTACTCTCGCTGAATTCAAAAAATCAATTAGTTTTTACATCACGCGTAGCCATTGGTACACAGACACGAGTTATATTGCATCCACGGGAAGTCTTTCGCGAAGCTATCCGCCACAGTGCTTCACGTATTATTTTGGTGCACAATCATCCCAGCGGTAACCCCGCACCGAGTATCGAAGACCGAACTCTTACGGAGCGCTTAATCGAAGCAGGTAGAATACTCCTTATCCCGGTCGCTGATCATGTTATCATCGGTATGGAGTCCGATACCGAAGATCGACAACCCTTCTATAGTTTCCTCCGAGAAGGACTTATAAACTGAACCTGAACCGCTGCTCCTGCCTCCCCACCCCAATGCCCACCACGCCTTCCCCCCCGCCGCATTTTTGATTTTTGATTTTTGATTTTTGATTTTTGATTGAAATTCTAGGC
>CAZJIH010000156.1:0-3216 GCA_964545935.1 uncultured Akkermansia sp.
TGCTCCAATGCCGTCTTTTCACTCACCGAAGCCGCCGCAGCCGGGCGTGAAAAACTCGTGCGGACACGTCTTAAACAGGGCTACAATGTTAATGAACACAATGAAATGGGGAAGACACCGCTGCATCTTGCCGTACAGGGCGGACATGAAGCTGTAGTGAAACTGCTATTACAGGAAGGGGGAGATGTGCTGGCTCAAGACAAAGAAGGGCACACGCCGGTAGACTTGGCAAAGGATGCGAAATTAAAGAAAGTTCTGCAGGTAGCCGTGACGACGCGACAGCACGAGCTGGAAGTTATTGCCCAACTCCGGCAAGGTAATTATGCGCCCCTGAAAAAAGCCTTATCCGAAGGCATGAACCCCAATGCTACGGACAGCGATGGGCGTTCGAGTATGCTGGGAATAGCAGCCGAAAAAGGGAATACTCAGGCAGTCAAACTATTGCTGAAAGCCGGGGCTAAGACTGAGGTGCAGTACCAAGATGGTAAAACACCGCTTCACTTGGCAGCGGGAGCCGGCGATGCGGATGCCGTACGTGCCTTATTGCAAGCCGGTGCCGATCCGTGGGCTCAAGCCGGTAACGGTGCTTTCGCTCTGCACGAAGCAGTTTGGTACGGTCGCACGGAAATCTTCCGAATTCTTTTACCCTGTTATAAAACAAAGAACTACAGTCCGGATGGTCGTGGTTCCGGCACGCCGGTAGCTATGGCTATCAATCGGGGGCAAGTCGATATGCTTCGTGAGGTACTCCGTGCGGGATTACGCGTAAACGACCCGATATTTGCTAAGGAACCCCTACTCATTCTTGCCGCGAAAAAACGGAATCCGGAGATGGTAAAGCTATTGCTGGATGCCGGTGCCGACGAAGAAGCGTGCGATGAACAAGGTAAAAAAGCTATTGATTACGCCGATGACACCATCCGTCAACTACTGCAATAATACGAAAATTTCGATGAAAAAACGTATCTTCTTCATACTCTTTATATTGGCAATGACGGTGCAATTGTCAATTGCGGAAACGGTTAATTTACGGAGCGATATCCCGAAGTACACCGACTACACAGGCATCAACACCGGTAACCCGGAAAAAACATACCGGCAACGAACATTTCGTGCCTATTTGCCCAATGATGAGGTACGGCGACGCATGAAAACAAAGAATTACTCCTTCTTTGAAAACCCAACAGGTATCTTTTTTGCCCCCAAAGAGGAAGTTACCCTAACACTTAAGGGAACTGAGGGACATCCCGTAGCGCTTATTGTACGAGACTTCGATGTCGGCGGCACGCAGGATACCTACCCCCTGCACGAAGGTGCCAATACCATCACCATCAAAAACCAAGGACTCGGTTATTTTGATTACCGCGACACGAATCCGGCGACGGCGCATCCCATCAACGTAACGATATCAGGCGGTAAAATTAACGGTGTATTTACCCGACAGGATAGTGCCGCTACGTGGGAACGCTTACTGCTGAACGCAAAATGCAATATCCTCGACCTACTCGGCGAACGCTGCCAATTAACCTACGATGTAAAATCCCTGCGAAAATACTGTCCGACACGTGGCCCGGAGTTACTGGAATTATACGACCGAATTATCGAATTGGAACAGGATGACATACTGGGTTGGGGGTTAGATAAATCGCATCCCGGCAATCATATACACGGGCGTGTGCAGTGGAAAGGTTACATGCAAGCCGACGGCTTAGGAGGGGCATACCATGTGGATACCATGAACACACTGGCGGACGTAGATAAGTTGCGTAAAAGCTCTTGGGGAGTCGGACACGAATTCGGACACGTTAACCAAACTCGTCCGGGTATGTTGTGGCGCGGAACCACCGAAATTACTAACAACATTTGCTCCGCTTGGGTCGATTATAACCTAGACCCAACTTACAGCCGCCTCGAACACGAAATGTCACCCAATGCTGACCGCATCAATATGCGGGGCGGACGTCTCGACTGTTTTGTGGACAGCGCTATCGTAAAACACCAACTCTGGCAATTCCAAGATGGTCCGGATAAAGGGCTTATGAAACCTCTGAAACAATTTGATTCCGGAGATGTTTTTGTGGGATTTGCCCCATTTTGGCAACTCATGCTGTACAACACAGTTGCGCGCGGCAACAAAGCCTTCTATCCGAATATATATCATGATGTACGCGTTACAAACGAAGAAGGGATGACCAACGGTCAACTGCGCGTACTTTTCATGAAACGCGTGTGCGATTCCGCTAAACTTAACTTCGCCGACTATTTTATCAAAACCGGAATGGCGGCACCGGTCGACCGCGAAGTCGATGACTACGGTAAGGCATTCATTACCGTGACAGATGAGATGGTGCAGGAAATGCTGGATTACATATCCCGCTACCCTAAACCTGATTCAGATGTTATTTATTACATCTGTACCAATAACGTCGACATCTTTCGCAAGCGTCTGCCCATCAAAAAGTCAGCCGATGCCCCTAAAATCAAATTACCGGTGGGCAAAATAGACATACCCGGTGACGCGTGGGAGAATGCCGTTGCGTTCGAGGCATATCAGGGGAAAACTCTGCTGCGGGTATCTTTACGAGGAATTAACCATGAAGACAATACGACTACCACGGTTACCTGTCCGCCGGAAACGGATTGCATCAAGGCTGTACAATGGGACGGCAAGCGAGTGACGATAGCACGCTTATCTGATGACCCGGAAGTCCGCAAAGAATGGAAAAAAGCCGTAAAAATAAGTCACCTTTTCCGCGCTATCAGGGAGGGAAACGTAAAAGAGTTAAAACGCGGACTCAAGGGGGTAGATGTCAACGGGGTGAGCTCGGCGGATAACGGAAATAGTTTGTTAGCGGAGGCAATAGGTCAGAAGAATACTCGTGCGGTGAAGGTGTTACTGGAAGCCGGAGCAAATGCTAATGAACGTCGGCGCGACAACAAATACATGCTGCACGCGGCAGCGGGTGTGGACGACGCGGAAGCGGTGTCCCTGCTACTTGAACATGGGGCTGACCCCATGGCACGCTCCGGGAACGGCGGGTATGCCATTCACGAAGCAGTGTGGAACAATGGCATCCATGCCCTGCGCAAACTTCTGCCCTGCTACAAAAAGGATAACTTTAACCCCGATGGCGGGGTCAACGGCTTCCCCGTGAAAATGGCTATGTCGCACAACCACGCCGATATGCTCGCCGAATTCATTAAGTGCGGCATGGA
>CAZJIH010000157.1:0-3195 GCA_964545935.1 uncultured Akkermansia sp.
GGTGTATGCAGACACGCGTCATTCAATTTGACATGGGTAGTAATCCGCGCCCGATTTATTGTGAAGTAGCTGAAATGTTAGCGGAGGGACAGGTAGTAGGTATACCGACGGAGACAGTGTATGGGCTGGGGGCGGATGCTTTTTGTGAAGAAGCGGTAGCACGCATTTTTGAAGTTAAGGAAAGACCGAAGTTTGACCCACTCATTTGCCACCTTGCTTCAGCTGAAGCTCTACGAGATATAGCGGATGTGCCTGACAATTTGCGCGGTCTCGTCAACAAACTGGCAGAACTATTTTGGCCCGGACCGATGACATTGGTCCTACCGCGCAAGGATTGTGTACCGGATATAGTGACAAGTGGGTTGCCCACAGTGGCGTGTCGGGTAACACGGCATGAAGTAATGCGAGGGGTAGCGCGTGCACTCGGACACCCCGTGGCTGCTCCGAGCGCAAATCGTTTCGGACACATCTCCCCTACATCGGCAGCGGCTGTACTTGATGAACTCGGCGGTCGTATCCCTTTGCTCATTGATGCCGGAGCCTGTTCCGAAGGTCTGGAAAGTACCATTTTACAACCCTGCACGGACGAAAAAGGCAGACCGGCTGTACGGTTACTCCGCGAGGGCCCCATCACCCGTGAAAAACTGCGGGGGATATGCCGGGTGCTCAAGCCGGAGCATCTCCGTGAAGCAAGTCCCAATGCTCCGGGGCAACTGAGTTCGCACTACGCCCCACGTAAACCTTTGCACCTCTGTGACCCGCGTCAATCATTCAAAACGGCGGACGGTGTTCGGTACGGTCTCATCAGTTACCAAGGGGATTCTCCTTTGGTCATGCAGGGCGGGTGGACAGAGGTAATGGTACTTTCCCCCGGGAGTGCGCGTTTGGCGGAAGCTGCTGTACGACTCTTTGCGGTGATGCGAGCCATGGATGCGCAGGACGATGTAGATTGCATTGTCGCGGAAACCTTGCCGGAAGTCGGATTAGGGCGTGCCATGATGGACCGTTTGCGACGTGCCGCCGCTGAACGTCCGTTCAGCTCTTCGTACGATGCAGCCGGTGGGTCGCCAAATAGGAACACACCATAAGCTGTACTTGGTGAAATACCATGAGCGGCAACAGTAAATTATTGTCCAATCCCCCGAATAACGCTAGCATCATAGGCGCCCCAACTGCTAAACTCTTTTTGGAACCGCAGAATAGTATCGTTACCCTGTCTGCCCAATTAAAGTGCATCAGTTTACATATTATCCATATAATACATTGAATAATAAGTAGTAACAGCAAGGAAGCAAGGATAAGTCCCATCAGCCGCCGCATAGAAAGTTGTTGCCAATATCCTTGGACTGTAGCGGAGGAGAAGGAGGTATAAACGACGAGCCAAATGGTAAAGCGGTCGTTAGCCGAGATCCATGCATGTCGACGTGCTACCCAAGGTTTCAGGCGGGAATGCATGAGTTGACCGACGGCGAAGGGTAGTAAAATTTGGTATGTGATGGTGAGGACAGCGTTCAACCCCACGCTTGTTCCCCGCGCATCGTCGAGTGAAAAAAGCACCCCGACCGACAGCGGCGTAAGCAACACACCGAATAGGCTTGAAACAGAAGCAGCGCATACCGCCGCCGGTACATTTCCTCCGGCTACGGATGTAAAGGCTATGCTACTTTGCACGGTTGACGGAAGGCAGGCAATGTAGAGAAAACCGGCGTACAGCGACGCACCTACCAAGGGTTCCAACGCACCGCGTCCCAGCCATACCATAACCGGAAATAACACAAATGTGGAAAACAGTACCGCGCACTGCAACCGCCAATGCATGATCCCGTCCGTTACGGATTTACGCGACAGCTTAACCCCGTACATGAAAAAGAGTAACACAATAGCGGTTTGCGTGAGCCATTCAAAATAAACGGATACTTCCCCACGGCAGGGAAGAAAAAATCCCAACAGGATGCTTACGATAATACCGGTAGTCAAATTCATCTGCCTATATTCGAATGACGATCGAAGAACACCGACGCTTCTGCGGTGCTGAACCACATCCCGCCGCGTCCCACCACAAAAAGCACTCTACGCCGCACTCCTCGCCAAGCCGCGGTGTACCGCACGTTCCTCTCCCCCGGCTTCGCATTGCAAAAGCCCTGCGCAACGAAAGCGCGGAAATGCATCGGGGGAAGATTAGTCTAGGGGTATGAGTATATACTTCCGTGTACCGATTTTCATTTGTTCGGCGTATTCGAGTTGGTGCAAACCTTCGCGGGATTCAATACGTTCTTTGAGGTCATGCAGTTCCGCTTCCGGCAATTTATAAAGCAAGTCGATACAGGCTTGGTCGAGGGCAACGATATCGGTAGAAGCTAGGATGCCGATATCGCGTGCTTTAGGAGGCGCGGCATCTACCCCCGCGCAATCACAGTCCACGGACATATTACGCATGACGTTAATGAAGGTGATGTGCTTACCGAAGAGATCGAGAGTTGCTTTAGCGGCCTCTACCATATTCTCCATAAACAGAGACTTCGTACTTCCCCACATATTTTGAGGAGTAGCTCCGTGAACCATAGCTTTACCCACTTTCCCGTCAACACACCCGATACCTATATTTTTGATAGATCCACCGAAACCTCCCATAGTATGTCCCTTAAAATGCGTTAATACGACCATAGAATCGTAATTAAGGATATTTTTCCCCATACTCATTTCCTTAAAATGCTTGCCACCTTTTACCGGTAGCATCACTGTGCCCTCCTCATCCATAATATCCACCGTACAAAAAGTCCATCCGTTGATTTTAAGAGTTTCCCGATGTTTTTCCGTGGTATTACGTCCGCCTTCGTAGCGTGCATTCGTTTCCACTAAACAACTATCGGGTATGGCTTCTTGGAGAGCTTTGACCATGGGTACCGGGAGAATATTCGGACCATGCGGTTCCCCGGAATGCCATTTAATGGCAACTTTACCCTGAATATTTTCTTTTACATGGCTGTACACCTTGAGTAACCCTACCGGGCTGATATCCCGCGTAAAGTAAACCTTCGCAACAGGTTGCTCCGGAGGAGCGGGTGTCGCCTCTGTCTGCGACTCTGCCATCCCGGCAAATGTTCCCATCACTGCCATCGTCATCATTTGAATAAGCGTTTTCATAGTTGTAAAGAAGGTACCGGCGTCGCCCTTCTTCCTTATTTCTACCACACA
>CAZJIH010000158.1:0-3089 GCA_964545935.1 uncultured Akkermansia sp.
TCGCCGCTGAACGAAAGTTGTCCATTTTCCACTGCCACATCGCCGGTAACCCCCAATTTCCCATCTACTTGCACATCACCGCTCGTGCCGTTATCACCGATCGAGAGAGCACCTCCGATGGTGCTATCGCTCATGTCTCCGAACTGCGCCTCCCCGCCTTCTACACTTACATCGCCGGTAACACCCAAGTGTCCGTCTACCTGCAACTTACTGTCTTCCGCGAGAGAAAGCCCACCGAGTGTGCCGCTGCTATTTTGTCCGAAGGTGAGTGTACCCTTTTCTACCGACACGTCACCGGTAACCCCCAATTGACCGTCCACTTGTACGTCGCCGCCTGTACCGGCTTCCTTATCCCCGATTTGGAGATTCTTCTCGAACGTACCTTCACTTCCGCTTCCGAACGAAAGTTGCCCATTTTCCACTGTCACATCGCCGGTGACCCCCAATTTCCCATCCACATGCATGTCGGCTTGTGTGTCACCACCGCCGACCGCGAGGTCTCCGCCGATGGAACTATCACTCTCACTGCCGAGATTCAGCGCACCCTCCTTCACACTCACATCCCCCTTGGTCTGCAAGCCACCATTGACCGTCAACCCTGATTCACCGGTCTTCTCCAAATTAACTCCCTCATCAGCCTTAATACTACCTCCAAAGGTTGCATCACTCCCATTCTCTGTCTTTTCGTAATTGAGCGTAATGTTTTTATCCCCTTCGTCCCCTTCCGCTCTCTTGAATTCTACGTCGCCACCAGTACCTACGAGATGTTCTAACGTCACATTATCATCCGCCGTAACGGTGGTGTCCTCGTCTATGATAACTGATTCAAACCATTGAAGGTCACTTGCATTTCCGAAGGCGTGGTGGTTTCCTTCATCCCCGTCTTCCACTGCATCCCAATAATTTTTCTTCGCCAAGGTGATAGTGTACGTCCCATTTCCAAGATCTTCTATCGCTTCAACCGTGTAGTAAACGCTCAGGTTCTCCCCGAGGTAGATGTGACCTGTGTCGATGGAATACCCATCAAAAAATTTCAGACCTGTCAAAATATCCGCCAGACTTTCATGGTGCTCCATGCCCTTTTCGCAGTCTACAAAGAAATTTGCATCCGGATCGATAACATAGGAATCCTGCGCACCAAATTTAACGAACGGACCCTTTACACTCGGTTGAGTAACGTCAACTATAAAGACAGTGTTGGAACCCGCAGCAAATTCCGACTTACTCATCTGCATACCCTGCGTCGACAAACCGGGCGTTTTAGCGTCCCCCGCGTGTAAATAGAGAGTACCACCCTTCCGTACTTTTACAGTCGTACAGCTTTCACCCGCTGCCATGTGCAGTTTCCCGCCTTCCTCCACGCAAAGTACGGTTTGAGTGAAATCCCCGGTCTCCGTAAAGTTATAATCACCCGCCACTTCAATGCACCCGTACACCTTCCCGCTTAACTCGCCAGTCCCGTACATCCTGAGTTTATTATCACGAATTCCTAGAGGATCATCTGTTCCTAGACTCCATACATCGTAAGTAGCTATCTCTCCCTCGCTCGTAAGGTTCCATATCTCTGTAGCCTTTGTCCCAACTTCCTCAAAGCAAACCTGCATCCCCTCCGAGATAACCATGGATGTTCCGGCTGCTTCCTCCCCCTCTACCAAACCACTCGTAATTACCTTCCCGGTTCCTTCAAAAATAAGACTTCCGGTGCCGGAAAAACTAGCGGAAGACCCTATCTCCGTCGTCCCTCCCCTGATCGTGAGATCTCCGTTCAATATGATGTCCCCATTCAACCTTGCCGTTCCCCCGTATTCCGAATCTACAGGTTTGCCCTCCACATCTTTACCATTCGAAGCCGGATTGCTCTCAACCGTCAGATCCCCGTTAAGTTCAAATGTGCATTTATTGAGGTGGAGCATACCGACTGTGTTGTTATCTCCATTCAGCGTCATCTTTGCCACCTCCCCATTCGTTTTGCTATCAATCCAAAGCGCTCCCTCGATGTGCACCTCACCATCGACAGTCATTTCCCCTCTAACTACGCCCGCCTTCCCCTCTTTGCCCCCCATAAACATTCTCAGAGTACCCTCCCCCGTTATGTCCCCTTCCACAGTGAAGGAACCCTTCCCCATCTTGTTTATCCCACATTTATATTTATTACCACTCGCGCCGAAGGTAATATTTCCCGCAAATACGGTATCCTCGGTATTATAAACGGTCAGATCATGACCGGTCGTGATCGTGAGATCGGCACCCTCCGTCCCACGGAGGTTATGTATCGTGCGATTAGCATAGCCATCTGCAGTCATTGATGTTGCAGTCTTTATAGTCGTGTCCGTGTCAATAGTTACATCCTTGTTTAGGATATCTGTGGCACTCACCTCCACCGTCCCACCTTCCCCAAGGGTTCCATCTCGTGAAGCCACCCAGTCATTGCCTCCCACGTCATCAGCGCGGATCACCATATCATCCCCACCGCCGACATAGGATGTCAACCAAGTAGCCCATTCATCATCTTCTCGACTGCTGTTCAGTGTATACCGAGCTTGCGCGGTACCTGCAGTCATGGCGGCTAGAACCGCCGTCAACAATATAACCGGTAAATGCAGTTTCATACTTACAACTTTTTAGATTTCCGCACCCCACTAACCAAGGGGGGTGCACAAGAGCTATTATACGTATTTATAATACGTGTATCTCGCACGATAACTGACTGATATTAAAGAATCAACAAAATTACAATGCATTCAATTTTTGTCCGACTAGAAAGTGCATCCTTCCTCTAGTCGCTGAAAAAAAGATTAAAATAGTCAAAAAAAAGACTTGCGCACGTATTATAAATACGTACTCCGAGCATTTGGGGCGCAGTCTTGTCGCATCACATCTGTTCCAATAAAATGGGGGTTTGGTGGTGGGCGATGACTCTGCGGTGGGCAGACGAGGAGCAATCGCGTACGAAGTCAGCGGGTTTTTCCGTTGTAAAGCTGGGGAAACGCATGTGTTTTGTTTGCCAACGCTGGATTTTGGGTGTAGAATACGGGCATGACTGATTGTTCGTTGTACCGCGCTTGGGCAGAGATTGACACGGATGCTAT
>CAZJIH010000159.1:0-3020 GCA_964545935.1 uncultured Akkermansia sp.
GGAGGGCTCCTTCCGTGGTGGGACGCGCAACGGTGCGCGCTAGCTTCTTAAATCATCAATCAAAAATCTAAGATCGTAAATGTGGCGGGGGGGAGGGCATTGGGGCAGGACTGCGGTTCAGTGGTGGGAAGGACTTTTGGGTTTTTGATTTTAGATTTTTGATTGAAAATAGCGGCGCTTCCGTTGCGCGAGGATTTTTTACGAAGCAAAGCTGGGAAGAATCGCCAGCGGTGGGAGGGCTCCTTCCGTGGTGGGACGCGCAACGGTGCGCGCTAGCTTCTTAAATCAAAAATCAAAACCCAAAAGTGTTCCCCACCACACCCTCCGCTCCCTGCCGCTAAACCGCTGCTCACCCATCCGCCGGAGGGTATGTTCCGCGGAGGGACCGCGCAACGGAGCGCGCTAGCTTCTTAAATCCTAAATCAAAAATCTAAAATCAAAAATGCGGCGGGGGGGAGGGCATTGGGGCAGGAGCAGCGGTTCAGTGGTTCAGTGTTTCTAATTCCTTTGCCAAGAAAATACCATCTTTACGTATCAATACATCATCAAAATATATTTCTCCGCCGCCGTATTCCGGTCGTTGAATACACACGAGGTCCCAATGTACCTGTGATCTATTTCCGTTATCGCAATTTTCGTATGCGTTTCCGGGTGTAAAGTGAAATGAACCCGCTATCTTTTCATCAAAGAGTATATCTCTCATAGGATAAAGCACTTCCGGATTGACTCCCAGTGAGAATTCGCCGATATATCGGGCACCTTCATCGGAATCCAGAATACGATTCAGTGCTTCATCGTTTCCGTTGCAATGTGCTTCCGTTATTTTCCCTTCACGGAATGTCAATTCTACCCCATCAAAGGCAATTCCTCGGTATATACTCGGTGCAGTGTATCGTACGGTTCCGTTGACCGAAGTTCGTACCGGTGCGGTATAAACTTCGCCGTCGGGTATGTTAAATTCACCTGCGCACGGTATCGCAGGCATATCTTTTATAGAGAAACTGAGGTTAGTTCCCGGGCCTTCTATGCGTACGCGATCGGTTTTCATCATCATCTCCGCCAACACATCCATCGCACGCTTCAATTTTTCATAATCCGCTAAACAACAACGAAAATAAAAATCTTCAAATTGTTCGGTACTCATACAAGCGCTCTGCGCCATGGAAGGAGAAGGCCAGCGTAGCACGCACCACTTGGTGTGGCTTACACGTTGTTCATGTACGGGATTCATATATTTTTGCGACAATTGCATTGCAGCCGGGGTTACACCGGAGTTTTCATACACATTTGCGCTACCCCGTAGGGCTATGTACGCCTGCATCTCCTTCATCTCCTCGAGCTCGTGCCGCGCTACCGAGCTATACTGCGCATCCGTCGCCCCCGCCAGCATCTCCGCCGCGATACGTCCGTGTCGTATACGCACATGCGGTTCACCTCCCACAGCTCGTACCGCTCGTATAAGTTCTATCCCTACTTCATCCGGCACGTCTATCAGGTCGAGCAACACATGCTCCCCTGCCTGTACCCGACAGGAATAGTTCACCAATTTCTTTGCCAATTCGGATATTCTTGGGTCTGTCATCGTTGTATTTTTTCAGGTTATTTTATGAATTTTCGGGGGGGTCGTCAAGTAATTTATCGCATCTCGTAGGTCATCTTTCGTTATTTTATCGGATACTATCGGCACCCCGGAACGCTTCAGTAACACAAATCGTATGTTCCCCCGATAAAATTTTTTATCCGCTGTCACTTTATCCAGAACTTTTTGTACATCAACACGTTTCGGTAATTGCAAAGGAAGTTGTAATTCCGCTAAGGTACAGATAATTTCTGCTTCATCCTTTGCCGGCAATCCGGCATATTTGCGCGATAAATAGAGAGCCGCGCGCATTCCCAAGCTGACTACTTCCCCGTGCAACAAATCTCCGTACGGTACACTCGCTTCTATTCCGTGTCCGAGGGTATGCCCGAAGTTCAAATATGCTCGTACCCCGCTCGTCTCTCGTTCATCCGCTTCAACTATCCGCGCCTTTATCTCTATATTTTCCGCTATCAACGCCGGCAACCTTTCTATATCGGATAAAGTAAATCCTATACTTAATTCAGACGCTAAATGCCTCAACATCACCAACATACGCGGACGACTGATTGCGGCGTGTTTTACCATTTCGGCCATTCCTTCCCGCATCACACGTTCGGATAAGCTGAGCAGCGTTATCGGGTCTGTTACCACAAAGCGCGGTTGATGAAATACTCCGACCAAATTTTTTCCGCTCGGCACATCTACCGCTGTCTTGCCGCCTATCGAGCTATCTACCTGTGCCATCACACTCGTCGGTACCTGAATATATGGTATCCCACGATAATATACCGCCGCCACAAACCCGGCTAAATCCCCTACCACTCCACCCCCCAAAGCTACCACAAAACCGTTCCTATCATGCCCCGCACGTACCATTTCTTCGACCACCTCCTCCACCCTTCCCAAACTCTTACTCTTTTCCCCCGCCGGTACAACATGTACACTCACCGCATAATTCGCTTCTTCTAAACTCTTTACTACACGCTCCCCATAATGCGGATACACATTTGTATCCGTTATCAATGCTACCTTCCCGTGCAAACGCGCTCGCCCGGCAAAATACCCGATAGACTCCAACGCTCCATTGCTTACATGCACATCGTAAGAATGTTCTCCTAACGCTAAACTCACAGTCGGCATGCCTCTTATCCTACACCACATCCCACAAAAATGCAAGACCGGAACCGGTGAACCGCAGTCCCTCCGCAATGCCCACCTCCCCACCACATTTACGATTTTTGATTTTTGATTTAGGATTTAAGAAGCTAGGCGCTGCCGTGGCGCAAGGATAGGAAGTTAGTTACGAAGCAAAGCCAAGAAGCACCGCTGAACCGCAGTCCCTCCACAGCACACCACGTTGCCCACCCCCAACCCGCCCTGCCCCATTTACGATTTTAGATTTACGATTGACGATTTAAGAAGCTAGGCGCTGCCGTGG
>CAZJIH010000160.1:0-3012 GCA_964545935.1 uncultured Akkermansia sp.
GATCGCAAGGTCTCCGCCGATGGAACTATCACTCTCTCTGCCGAGATTCAGCGCACCCTCCTTCACCGTTACATTCCCTTCGGTTTTCAGGTTACCCTCCACAGATAGTGCTGCATCGCCGGTCTTTTCGAGATTTACTCCCGCGTCTGCCTCAATGTTACCTTGAAATTGCGTGTCACCGGTGCCATCTACACCCTCGGTATCCTCATAGTTCAGGGTAATTGTCGTGTCACCCTCTCTGCCCGGCACAAAATGCAGGGTGCTTCCATTCGCTCCTTCCACCTGTTGAAGGGTTGCATCTCGATCTGCCGTAAGTGTGGTATCCTCGTCGATGATAACGCCATCGTACTCTTCCAATGCGCCGGCGTTTCCGTTTGCTTGGTGGTGACCTGTATGATCATCTCCGTCTTCCACTGCATCCCACACGTTTGCTCCTCCGAATAATACGAGCATGCCTGTTTCGATATCGTAGCTTCTTATTTTCAGATCCCAGCCTGTTTCGACTGCAAAATGGTCTTGAATCCAGCTCGTTGGGTCATCTTCCTCCGCACCTTGCAACTGTCCGTTTGTGATCCATATCGATAATTCTATCCTCCCGTATTCATCCTCCTGCGATAACACATATTGCCCGTCAAGGTCTAATACTAGCTTAGCATTTCCTTCCACGTCTACCGTACCATTTTCGGGCTTCATTTCTTTACTTGTGCCGAACTGGAAAACCGCCTGCGCCTTTTCGGGCATTTGTCCCCTTCTAAAAGCACTTGTCTCATCTATTGTTACTACATCGCCGGTATGCAGAGTCAATTTGGAACGACTTTTAAGATTTGTTAAGTACGTACCGGCTTGGTTTAATTTTACCGATGTGAGTGCCGAAGCATCCAAGCCACCCATGTCTATACCCCCGGAAAAACCTGATTCTGTATCAACTGACACACTTTTTCCACTATAGCGCTCGGCGTTTTTCAAATTTCCACCGTGAAGTGTGATAGCGCCATCGTCGACGCTGCCGCTTCCGATATCATAGGTTGCCCCATCGTATATGCTTACTGTTCCGTTCAACGCTTTGGTGGATGAACGTGTCAGCGTAGAGCGCCCCCGTAGTTCAATTGCTGTCTCTGCACTAGCATTCCCTAACGTGGTTTTATTCCACAACATTTGTGCACTGTCCTGCAACGTGATCGCTAGACTTGTGCTTCCGAGTGTTCCGCTCATCCGATCTCCTAGGCTGCCTGCTTGCAAATCCAGTACACCCTGCCCCTTGAGATGTATGTTTACCTTCGCGTTCGCTGTACCGCTCCCGGTTGCATAGCCTATGTTTGTTGCCTCGCCGAGTGTTAATTTCCCGTTATCGGCAATGGTGAGGTCGACTGTGGTTGATGCCGTTATATCTCCGCTCCCGGCATTGGCTATCCCTATACCACCACCTGTCGAATACTTGTTATTGGCTAAATTCATCTGTCCATCGCCCGTCAGGGAAACGATCACCTCCGTTGTTGCTGTGGCACCGGATGCTGATGCCGCCTGTCCTATACAATAGGGGCTTTTCCCGTAACTTCCCTCAGGGGCTACCATATCAAATACACCCCCTTGACCCACATTGAGCGTTACCGCAGCTTTCCCCTTAGTTGCTTTGCCGATCACGTCTCCGCCGTCCGCAGATTTATCACCGAGAGTGAATTTACCTCCGTTTACGTTGATTGTAACATTCGCCGTACCGTCAGCTGCCTCGCAAAACCCGATAGTCGAATGTTGGGATGCCTTCTCTTTCCACATTCGGAACTCTCCGCCGTTCGTTACCTCAATCGTGGTGTCCGACTCATTCCCCGAACCATAGCTACTGACATGTCCAATGTGACCCGGTTGCTTTTCGCCGACATGCATGTCGAATAGGCTCCCTGCACCATCTACCTTAATATTGACTTTAGCTTTACTCTGACTGCCGGCAACATACCCGATGTTGCCTTCACTCGCACTCGAGCCCGTGATGAATTCATACTTTCCCCCATCGGAAATATTGATGTTTGTTGTCGTATGGTGCGTATACTTGGTATTGGAAGAACTGCTACTTCCCACATCTCCGCCTACATGCCTGAATACGCTGCCTGCCCCGGCTACATTGATTGTTGTTTCGGAAGAACCATTGACATAGTCACCGAAGCAGCCTATGGAACCTTCCCCCTTCCCTGCGGTCGAATCCATGTTGAACTTGCTCCCGTTGTTTACGTCTATCTGGGTCGTCGAATTTAATTCGGATTTTCCAACTTTACCGAGATCGGCTTTGTACAGGTTGAATACACCCCCTTCTCCCAGTTTAATCATAACGGAAGAATCCTTGCTTTTTGCATGCCCTAATATCGGTCCGGCATATTGTGAACTCTCTACTGTAAAAGATGCACCCTTCCCTGTTACAGTAATTGTCGTCTTCCCATCTTGCGTATAATCTCTCGAGCCGTTCCCCACGCACTCCGCGGCTTTCACATTGCCACCGCTATCCACCACTATTTCGACATCTTCTGAATATGCACCTTTCAGCTCTCCATTCCAATCGTTATCTGTAACATCTCCGTGCTTCAGCGAAACGGATGCATACGATGGCACTACTACCATGACAGCCAAAAGTGCCGTCAACAACTTAACCGGTAAATGTAATTTCATTTTTTCAGCTTATTTAGATTTCCGCACCCCGTTAACCAAGGAGGGAGTGCACAGGAACTATTATACGTATTTACAATACGTGTGTCTAGCGCGTTAATATGCTGATATTAAGCGATTAACCAAATAATAGGCTAATCGGATTCCTTGCGAGAGGAAAGTTCTTCTGTACCCTACACCCACGAAAAAAAGATAAAAAAATCAAAAAAAAGACTTGCGTACGTATTGTAAATACGTGCCGCACCGAACCGCAATCCCACCGTCGGTACTCTGCTCACACCGCGTTAGTTCCGATGCAAAGCGTTGGAGGACTGAGGTTCAGAGTTCGGAAAGGAGTTTACTATGGATACCACCGAAGCC
>CAZJIH010000161.1:0-2960 GCA_964545935.1 uncultured Akkermansia sp.
GATGTTGTCCGGGGAAATTGGCAATCACATGCTTCTCTTATTGGATGGCTATGATTTTAGATTTTTGATTGAGAATAGTGGCGCTGCCGTGGCGCAAGGATCGGAAGTTAGTTACGAAGCAAAGCCGGGAAGCACCGCCTGCGTTGGGGGGAGTTTTCCGCGGCGGGACGCGCAACGGAGCGCGCTAGCTTCTTAAATCGTCAATCAAAAATCTAAAATCGTAAATGCGGTGGGGGGGAGGGCATTGCGGAGGGGCAGCGGTTCAGCGGTTCAGATGTCCCAAGCATCGAGCCATTTGAAGGAAACGATCTTCATTTTACGTCCCATGATTCGATTAACCTCGGATAGCCCGGATTGGGGATCCCCGGATGTTCCTTGGTTAGTCGGGTCGTATCCACCATCAGTCGGTGAATTTTCCGGATCAACATACTCGATCGTGCGCTGGACTACCGCCTCGCACCAAGCTTGCGCGAGGATAGCGTGGCGGGAATTTCGCACGCAACCGTACGCTCGCACCGTGAAGGTGTCATCTCGCACCGTCAGGATATTGCCGAGGGACATGAGGACGTCACTCTGGATGAGGTACCCCGGGGCAGCCGTATACATCGAACCCTCCTCGGCACGCGGGAAACTGTAAAAATCTCCCGGGAGCGGTTGAACGAGGAAATCCGCACGCTTCAGTTCATCGTTGATATCCGTGGCATCAATAGCCGCCTGCAACGCACCCGTCAGAGCTGCCTCCGTCCCGCCGTCTAAGCGTCGATTGATGAAGTCCGCCATGTTGAGGAAGGGTCCGCGCTCGCGTACTTTTTTCACCATTTCACGTGCGAGTTGGCGTATTTGGTCGGAGGTAAGGGAACGCACATCCCCCCAAGCGGTAGCCATTTTCAGACTCGGACGCAGGAAAGCCGCCCCGAGGAGCATGTTGTAACCGTTACCTGTACCATCCATCGTGCGATCGGCAGTGGATACCATGAAACGCGGGAAGAGTACATTATCTTTTCCTCGGTGCTCTACCATGTGAAGATGACCGTCCGTGTTGCTCACCAGCTCACGCTTTGCGAGCCCCTGCAACACCGCAGCCCAAGCGTCCTCGGATACGGAATTGACGTTAAAGCCCCCCTCCACCATCAGGTAACGGGCTATCTCCTTCCAACCCTCCCCGTCCATGATGCGGGAAACGATACGGTCTGGAGTTGAAGAAGTGGGGGCAAGTTTATACCGCGAGACCGGGAGCGACTGCTCGCCTTTCACGAAAGAATCGAGGGTTTCGCGGGCGGAGATACGACCGTTTGCGCCGGGCATATCGGAGACGGAGGAGCAGAACCAGCGGTCCCAGAGAGCATCGTTGATGATGAAACCGTGGTCGTAAAAATCCGAAAAGAGGCGTCCGTTCCTCTGCAAATCCGAATTAATTTTAGTTTCATGGAAGGCGTAGACACCATCGGACGGCAAACAGGGATCGGCGAAAGAATTCCCGATACCGACGCCCGGCACACCGGCTTGGTACTGCATGCGCCGCATGTTCCCGAGGGTACCGAGACGACCGGTGGCAGAGGAATCGTACCACCCCGGTTTCAAACGCATCCCGGAAAAGCCGGCGAGCGAGAAGGGCGGATGCACCGGTAACTCCAACACAGAAATAAATGACACCGCCTCGCCGCCGCCTGTCCCTATACTCTGTACACCGTAGATGCCGTTCTTGGAATTGACCGTATCCATGACACGCACGGCATCCACTTCAACGACAGAGAGCTGAAAGGGGTGGTACTGCCGCTGCTGGTCATCCGGTTTGTAAAGCGAACTACCACCCATAGCCGGACTGGAGTGTACCCAATTCTTGGTGCGGTAGTCCTTGTCTCTGAAGAGCGGAAGCGCACTGCTCAGCGAAGGATTGTATGACTTCGGCGCAACACCTACAGCCGCAAAATAGTACGGATTTTTGTACATGCTCAGATTCCACTGCAGATCGTCGACGAAGGTCACGGCTTCTATCGATGTCGTATCATAATCATACCACCCGAGATTGAAGGTGTACGGAGAAATTCCCTCCGCGCCGATAAACCGGTCTAGGCGTGCAGAAAGACGACTTTCCGGAACACCCTGACCGGCAGCCTGCGATGCATCCACTCCGTTAAAGCCGTGCGTCACGGCAAGCAAGCCACGCTCCCCGGGTCCTAAATAGTCCCCTATCGTGTCATAAACCTCTCCCCCGCTCACATATTGAGCATCCTGATCCAGCTTTGTTGTAATCTTTCCGGAGCTACCGTAGCCGGTCTTCGTCTCCAGTGCCAATTTCATGATAGCCTTGAAATGATCTGTACCATAGTTGTTGTTCGAGTACATAGCAGCAAAATAATTATGCAGAATACCCACTTGGTCTCCTTGCACGAAAGGGATTTGCTGTGGCTGGGAAAAGCTTACACCATCTTGGGGTCTGTTCGAATTAAGCAGCTCCAAATTATTGAAACCTTCCGCCATAGAAAACATCAGAATTTCGCCGGGTTCAAAGATGATATCGTTGCTTTGGTCTTCCTGTGAACGAACAAAATAATTCCCCCAGTCATTGGCAAAGGTATTTATCTGCCCCAACTCTCCAGCCTCATCAATTTTGCCATCATGAGGCTGCACCATCAGGATGCGTGTCCAGATCGAATGTTTATCAACCGTAGTTCCATCCGGCAGCTTTTTCCAACCCGACGGCTGCCACAACAAAACAGAATTTGTCCGATAAAGTAAACTGTGTGCCCACAGCTTTTTTGCACCCACGCGCAGGGGTACATTGTAGGGATTCCACCATAAAAAGAATGGGGCGTATGCAAGACCAAAGCTTTTACCCCCCAGTCCACGTTTGGGGTCGTCCACGATCAGCCCGTAGGCACCGTAGAAAGAGAGGAGCACCGGTGTACGCGCGTAACCCGAGTATTGAGATTCCTTGAAGCGAGCCTTCTCATCAAAAA
>CAZJIH010000162.1:0-2959 GCA_964545935.1 uncultured Akkermansia sp.
CCTTCTTCCCACGATAGGGGGGACCGGGGTCGGGCATATACCATATTTATTTGCGAAATATGAAAGATTTTAAGCCATTTATGGGTAATATTTTTGATACGATATTCCGTAATTACGCCTTACCCCCCGTGGGGCATCATTTGGGAGAGGAGGAGGAAGCAGCGATGCTGGGGCTTAAACCTGAGGATTTGTGCACAGTACGGCAGGCAGCGGAATCAGGAGATGCGCAGGCTCAATTTATTGTTGGGTGTTTTTATCTGAGTGGTATAGGCGTAGAAGAGGATGTGAAGAAGGCTGTAAAGTA
The DNA here is from genome assembly GCA_964545935.1 of uncultured Akkermansia sp. Lineage (GTDB taxonomy): Bacteria > Verrucomicrobiota > Verrucomicrobiia > Verrucomicrobiales > Akkermansiaceae > Akkermansia. Next base: position 305 of record CAZJIH010000162.1, read on the forward strand.
CCTACGAGCATCAGCTAAGCAGGGGGACGCGGATGCACAATGTCAACTCGGTATATGTTATCAGAGTGGTATAGGAGTTCGTGAAAATATGAAAGAAGCGGTTAGGTTATTTCTTTTAGCTGCCGAGCAAGGACATCCGCACGCTCAGTGCTCTATCGGGATTTGTTACATGGGAGGTTACGGGGTAGAAAGCAATCCTAAAGAAGGGATAAAGTGGTTACGTAAGGCTGTAAAACAGGGACATCCTCCTGCCCAATTTCTTCTTGCTACATGTTATGCATACGGAGATGGAGTACGCTGCAGCGAAGAGCGGGCAGTCAAGTATTTCCGTGCGTCGGCGGAACAAGGGTACGCACCGGCGCAGGCTGATCTCGGTTCATGTTACGCGGATGCGGTGGGAGTAGAAAAAGACATAGATGAAGCAGTCAAATGGTGGCGGTTGGCAGCGGATCAGGAATACCCGTCAGCGCAGGTAAATCTTGGATGGTGTTATGAATTCGGGGAAGGTGTGGAAGGAGATTTGGAGAAAGCGGTTCAATTATATCGCGCAGCTGCTGAACAAGGTAATCCGGAAGCGAAATCAAATCTTGGTTCATGTTATGCTGAAGGAAAAGGAGTAAAACAGAGTTATACCCGTGCAGTGAAATTGTGGCGAGAGGCAGCGGAGCAAGGTATCCCGGATGCGCAATTTGAATTGGCGTGTAGCTATGCAAGCGGGGAAGGTGTGCGTGTAAATAAAGAACGAGCTTTTGCTTGGTTCTGCGTTGCCGCTAACGCAGGACACGTCGATGCTCAATATCGTGTCGGGGCTTGTTTTTATCACGGTGAGGGTACGGAAGTAGATTACGGGATGGCATTTAATTGGTGGAGAAAGGCCACAGAACAAGGACATCTGGAGGCGACTTACAGCCTAGCTGTTTGTTACGCGAACGGTAAAGGTGCACTCGAAAATATTGATAAGGCGGTAGAATTATGGCATGTTGCAGCGGAGCGGGGTGATATGATGTCGCAATTTTCTCTAGCTATTACATATTACAAGGGAGATGGGGTGAAAGTTGATAAGGAAAAAGCTTTTAGGTGGTTTTTGGCAGCCGCTCGGCAGGGACACGAGGATGCCCAATATTGTCTTGCCTGTTGTTATGAGGGGGGTGAAGGAACGGAGGCTAATTTGGAAGAAGCTGTCAAGTGGTATCGCCGGGCTTTAGCGCAGGGATGTAGTGATGCGGAAGAAAGTCTGAAACGCCTAGGCTTCCCTTCATGACCGGCAGAGTGGTCTCGATTGATGCGCTACGCGGGGTGGATATGTTGCTTTTAGCGGGCGGCGCACAGCTACTGGTAGCTCTTTCCCCGTGGGTAGGCGGGGAAACCCTGCGGGGGCAGCTCACTCACGCGGAGTGGGGGCAGACCCTTACCTGCTGGGATATGGTCATGCCGCTTTTTATCTTCATCGTCGGTGTGGGTATGCCCTTCGCTTTCGCTTCATATCGCGCACGGGAGCTAAGCACCGGACGCATACTCCGACGCGCGGCGCGACGCTGTGTCCTGCTCTTTCTGCTGGGCATGCTCGTACAGGGGAATTTAACGAGTGCCGACCCGATGCGTATGAGTTTATTTTGTAACACATTACAAGCCATAGCAGAAGGGTATCTTATTGCTGCGCTTTGCTTGATATTCGGCGGTCTGCGTTCCCAAATCATCACTTGTTTTTCATGCCTGCTCCTTTACTGGGCAGCACTGCGTTTCGTGCCGTACAATTCATCGCCGCCGGGGCTCTTCCTGCCGCATGATAACCTCGCTTATTTCATTGATTGCGAATTACAAGGTCATTGGCAGGATGGCACTCCGTACACTTGGATACTTACCACACTCTCTTTCGGCGCACTCACACTCCTAGGTGTATGCGGCGGTCAGATACTGCGACTCTGCGCGTCACCTTTGCGTAGTACGCTTATTCTCACCGGTACGGGATGCGGATGTTTACTTGCCGGTTTTTTGCTGTCGTTTGATACTCCCGTGATCAAACATATCTACACCTCCAGTATGGTACTTCTCGCGGGCGGGTGGTGTTTCCTGCTATTGGCTCTCTTCCACGCGTTGTTCGATATTCACCCGGTACTCACTCGTGCAATCCTTCCCCTACGCGTGTTCGGTTGCAATGCCATTCTAGCTTACCTGCTTACGCAGACTCCCGGTTTAGGCGGACTTTCGCTTTGGCAAGGTATTTGTACCCCGATCTTCGGTGGATGCTGCGATCTTTTCGGTTCAGCTGCACCCGTGCTACTCGCCTTCCTTACCCTGTCTGCCCTCTATTCTCTCCTCCTCTTTCTCTATAACCGCAATATCTACTTGAGAGTCTGAACCTCTGCTCCTGCCGCCCCGTTGCAGCACCCACCGCACCCGCCCCCCCCTTTTTGATTTTTGATTAAGGAATAATGCGCACTCCGTTGCGCGTCCCTCCGCATAATGGTGTCCGCTGTCGTGCGTGGTTCTCGTTGATCCGGCATCGTGACCGGATTCTCAAACCAAGTGCAACGGAAGCACCCGGAATAGCAGATAGCCAATCAGAAATGCGGCGAGGGGGCATTTGCGATGGTCTGTGATTTACCTGTACGGATCCGTCTGATTAAGGAAATTGCACACGTAGGAGGTGATGCC
>CAZJIH010000163.1:0-2922 GCA_964545935.1 uncultured Akkermansia sp.
TCACGGAATATAAAAAATGCTATTCGGGAGAGGGTCATGGATCTTTTCGGTGAAGGAGCGTACGAGGCGACCGCGTGTACTCCCACTGCGTCATCACAAAGTACCCCTGCCCCTTTTCCCTTATTCTGACGAGTCCCTTCCCCTAAAATTCTTTTCGTGCCAACACCCATGAAGCAACGGCCAGATGCAGTATGATGTAGGCAAATGCGATAAAACCGAGACCGCCGAGCAGAGAAAAACTAACTTTCTCTCCGGCGCTTACGGCATCCGTGATGGAAAAGAGACTGAAATCCGGGACGAGTACGGCGCACACTCGCTCTGTCCACCGCAGGGATGTTCCGGTTAATCCTCCCGAAGCTGCAATATTTTGAAAGAGACTGCCTTGGAACATACCGATAAAGTACATACCTAAGGCTATCACGAGACTGACAATTGTCCCGCTGGTGAGGCACGAGAGGAGCAGCGTCAGGGAAGTAAGAACAGCCATTCCTAAAAAGAGGACAAGAATGCCGAGTTGAGTATTCAGGGAAGTGCCGGCTGCATGTAGTTGATTCAGATAGGGTTGCATCTCCTGCGGACTCAATCCGGCAGCTGTGAGTTGCTCGCGTAAATCCTCAGCTATCCCGCTTTCTCTCAACTGCATCAGGAGAACCATCATGCCATCCATAATCAACAGCATCACTGCCAGCACTCCGAGTACTCCCAGTGCTTTACCCAACAAATAGTCAAATTGCGGTACCGGTTTACTGATAACGGTGTAGAGGATACGGTCCTCGCTATCGCGTGGTATAAGCAGAGCTGTAGCAGTCACACAAAATAACATACCGAACAACCTCATACACCCCACCGCTACATCTTGTATGAGTTGTAATTGTCCTATTCCGGCATATTCTACCCCTAGGTTATCCTGATACGGTAGGAATTGTAGTGCCGAAAATCCGAGTGCGAAGAGTGCCGATACCACAAACAACCGCATACGTACCAGTTGAGTAAAGGTTACCCCTGCCACCGCTGCTACACGCCCGGGGGTATGCAAGAGTTGTCTGATATACGGTGTCATGTTTCACTTACGCGCTGCTCTCTCCCCTTCTTCAATCAGATGCCAAAAGGGGCGCGATTCACTCAATCGTTGATCCTCCGTTCCGCTACTCATCCCCGAACGAAAAAGAAAATCACGTAACGAATTTGTATGTAACACGCGCTGTATCACTATCTTATCCTCCTCTAAGGTAAAATAAATACGGTAATCTCCCGAACGATATCTGTATATTTTACGTCCGTCTCGCTCTATAACCCCGAACGAACCATCTTTTTCCCCCGTTTTCACATCCTCTTCCTTCACCTGAAAACTACTTATAAGCTCCAACTGTTCCAACGTGGGAATAGCCGATATCTCCGCAGCACTTATCTCATTAAACACAATCTGATGCACGTCCCTATTTTACCACTACTACTCCATGCATGCAAGCAAAAACAACATGCTTTTTACGATGCAAAACCGAGTCTTCAACCGCGAATCACAAACGCGGCAGCGGAGAGGACATTGAGCAAACCTACGATTCAACGGCAAGTCTGTGGTTCAATGTTGCCCGGAGCTCACCGACTGCCCACAGGGGGACATCCGATAAGGTGTAACCCGGAGAAGAATCTACAGGTACAACAGATTCTGCGTACGGCAACATTGAGCAACGTACCGCTATAGGTGGAGCGTAACGTTTGCAGTAACTTCGCAGACTCTTGGCCTGTAGATTGTGTTCCGCTTTTACCACTACCGGTACCACCTGCGCACCGGCTTCGAGTAGGAAATCTATCTCTGCCTGAGCCTGCTCTGCTTTCCAATAAAAAAGTTTCGTAAAACCGGACGCGAGCAATTGTTGCAGGACGTACTGTTCCGTAAGTGCTCCCTTGTATTGCGCATAGGCAGTGTGTCTCTCGGATAAGACCCGCCTATCCAGACCACATTGTGCGGCCAGCAATCCTACATCCGTGCTGTATACCTTGAAGGCATTGTCTGCATAAGCCTGCAGTGGCAGCTGAGGTAACCGTACACGCGGAACGATATGTATCAATCCCGCATCGTTCAACCATTGCAACGGTGTACGAGTCTGCCGCAGCGTCATTTTACCGATAGCAGCTGTAGTAGGACGAAATTGGCTATTTTCCTGTGCAAGTTGCGACGGAATCATATCCCATACACGCGCAATGTTGCGCGACTCCTGCTCTGTCGTGTGCTTAGAAAAATCATTTCTGTAGCCGTTCAGGATGGTGTTTTGGTAACGCCGTACCGCTACGTAATCACGTGTTTCAGCAAAAATTGATACAGCCTCGGGCATGCCTCCCACGTAATAGTAGGTGCGTAGCAAACGTTCCAAATTTTCGCTTAATCTGTTCACTGTATTCCACTGATGCTCTCGCAGTGCCCGTGCGTAACCATCTTCCCCGATGGCTCGCAGAAATTCATAAAAATTCATCGGATAAACATCCATTTGATCCACTTTACCTACCGGAAATCCGGTGCCACCTGCCATTGCAAGTCCCAATAATGAACCGGCTGCTATAACATGTTGTTCCCGTGCTTCTTCGCAAAAAAACTTAAGCGAGGCTATCACCGGCGGACATGCCTGAATCTCATCCAATATGATCAAACTTTCACCGGGTACAAGCCGACACCCCGTATGCGCACGTATGACATCCATTAACACGCTCGTGTCGCCGGAATGTAGAAATGTTTCTCGTACTCCGCTTTCACGATCAAAGCGTACGTATGCTACCTCCTTATACTCCTCTCGCCCTAATGCCCGCATCAACCATGTCTTCCCTACTTGGCGCGCACCTAACATCAGCATCGGTTTCCTATACCTACTACCCTTCCATACTTTTAATTCCTGCATCTTTTCCCTGTACATTGCTCTCACAAATTCA
>CAZJIH010000164.1:0-2884 GCA_964545935.1 uncultured Akkermansia sp.
GTGAGCTGTGCGGGGCGACCGTAAGGAGTCGGAGCACGCGGAAGGTCTTTGCGAACGCCGGGGTGGGGTGCGGGGAAGGGGGTTACAGAGAGCCCCCGGCTAAGGCAGAATCCGTAAAATTTCGTTAGCAGCACAAGCAGCGGCACCTCCGTGTTGAGAAAGACAGGCAACGGCATTGTGCATTTCGCGCAGTACTTGTTGGCGGTGCTCCGGGAGCATGAGATGTTCGAGCTCTGCCACACAATTTTCCGGGGTAAAATCGCCTTGAATAAGTTCACGGGTTACCGGGGCATCGGCAAGAATATTTACCATGCCGATGAATCGGATAGAAAGGAGCATCCGCGCAAGGATATAGGTACCCCACGCTACTTTATACACGAGAGCGAAGGGGAGTCCGTGCAAGGCAGCTTCCAGTGTGGCGGTACCGGATGTAACGAGTGCAGCCTGTGCGCGTTCCATGAGTGAGTGGTAGTTGCCGAGCCGGATGTTGATGTATCCGGCGCCTACTCCCGCGCGCTCCGCCGTACGCTGCATCATATCGTACAATTTCGGGGAAGATGCCGATGTTTCGATGTGCCACTCCGGGTGTTTTGCACGTATCTGCGCGGCAACTCGGAGAAAGACGGGGAAATGGCGCTCTACCTCCCGCGTCCGCGATCCGGGAAAGAGTCCGATGAGCGTTTGATCCCGCTCACCGATGCCCTTGGTGGCAAGTATCTCATCCGCCAAGGGATGACCGACAAAGCGAGTACGTAAACCGGCTGCTTCAAAGAGTGGTTGTTCAAAGGGAAAGGTGCAGAGCATCAGATCGAGGGTAGCGGCAAGTTTAGGGATGCGACCCCGGTGCCATGCCCATACCATCGGCGCGATGAACCAGATGATTTTGATGGATGGACACCGGCGCTGTACGCGCGAGGCAAGTCGTTGATTGAAACCGGGATAGTCGATGAGTAGCAAGGCTTCCGGGTGTTCAGCCGCTATGCGTTCTTCCGTCTCGCGCAGCCGCCGTAAAAAATAACGTAAATGCCGCAGCACTTCCATCACGCCGATGACTGCCGCGTGCTCTGCCCAATCCTCTACAGTGTCGGGAGCGAGACGATGCATTTGAGCTCCGCCGAGTCCGGCAAAGACAATACCCGGACGTTGCCGCTGCATCTCCCGCATGAGTAGCGCCCCCTGTTTGTCACCGCTCTTCTCCCCGGCAACCACAAATATCTTCATGCCCATATTCTAGCATATTGCCCCGATGTAACGCAAGTGCAAGGTTTTGAAGAAAGCCGAGTCGTACCGCAGAACCGCTTAACGCAAAGCTGCCGTTTATGGTGACTGATGCGGAATTTTCTCGAGCCGGGTACCGGTTTTGCTTGACTATTCTCGCATTATCTGCTAGTGTAGAAGGCGATGTTTTCTTTATTATCGGACAAATTAGATGAAGCGTTTCGGCGGTTACGTGGGCAGAGCAAGATCAGCGAGAGCAACATATCGGATGCGCTGAAGGATATTCGAATGGCATTGCTGGAGGCGGATGTGGATTATCGTGTGGCTCGTGATTTTATCAATCTCGTCAAAGAACGTGCAATCGGGGAAAAAGTTCTTAAAACGGTAAAACCCGGGGAGCAAATAGTCAAAATTTTTCGTGATGAGCTTGCTAACTTGCTCGGAGGGGAAGAAAAGGTATTGAATTTAGAGCCGCCGGCGCGTATTTTGGTAGTGGGATTAAATGGGGCAGGCAAAACGACTACTTGTGCCAAGCTGGCCCTGAAACTTAAGAAAGACGGACACAAGCCGGTGCTTGTCGCGTGTGATTTGGTGCGACCGGCAGCCGTGGATCAATTGGTTACTCTCGGGAAACAAGTCGGCGTAGATGTGATAAGCCCGGAACCCGGAGAAAAGGACACGGTGAGAGCGGTTAAGATCGCATTGAAACGGGTTGAACAAATAGAGCACGATGTGGTGATAATTGATACGGCGGGGCGGCAGGAGGTTGACGCGGAACTCATAGGGGAAATACGACGCGTAAATCGTGAAGTAAAACCACAGGAAGCCTTGTTGGTAGCGGATGCGGCTACCGGTCAACAAGCTGTGAAAGTTGCGCGTGCCTTTCAGGATGCCGTGGGATTATCCGGCATTATCCTCACGAAGTTGGATGGTGATGCTCGTGGGGGAGCCGCTCTCTCAATGCGAGCTGTTACGGGGTGTCCTATCAAATTTATCGGAGAAGGCGAAAAGCCGGATATGTTCGGCGCTTTTGTACCTCAACGTATGGCTGACCGTATCCTAGGCATGGGGGATATCGTCGGGTTGGTAGAAAAAGCAGCGGAGCAAATAGACCAAGATTCTGCCATGAAAGGAATAACGCGCATGATGAGCGGAGAATTTAACTTCGAAGATTTTCTTTCGCAGATGCGCATGATGCAGAAATTGGGTCCGCTGGAAGGTTTACTCAGTCTTCTTCCGGGTTTTAACAAAATACGCAAACAATTACCGGCGGAAGCTCTTGACCCTAAAAAATTAAAACGTACAGAAGCAATTATTTTATCCATGACCAAGGCTGAACGTCTGAATGAAAAGTTGCTCATACCATCGCGGCGACGTCGCATAGCCAAGGGTGCGGGCGTTTCTGAGATAGAAGTGAATCGTCTGATAAAGAATTTTCGTGAGATGAAGGAGATGATGGGAGGGAAGGGGAAGGGTGCGGACTTGATGAAAATGATGGAACAGGGTATGAAAAATATGCCCCCCGATGGGAAAATGCCTGATATGAGTTCGGTGATGAACGGAGACTTACCAAACTTGGAACAACTCATGGGACCGAAGCCCAAACGACGCGGTCCGGGGCTCAATTCAGCCGGTGGATTTTCCGGCTTCTTCCGTAGACGGTAAC
>CAZJIH010000165.1:0-2883 GCA_964545935.1 uncultured Akkermansia sp.
ACATCGCCGTCCTGCATCACATAATCCTTACCTTCTATACGTAATTTGGCAGTCTCTTTGGCTTTAAGCAAGGAACCGCACGCTACGAGGTCATCGTACGCCACCACCTGCGCAGCGATAAACCCGCGTTCAAAGTCCGTATGGATAACCCCCGCTGCCTGAGGAGCTTTTGCGCCTGTCGGTATAGTCCAAGCGCGCGTTTCTTTCGGACCGGTCGTCAGAAATGTTCGCAGACCGAGTAGCCGGTACACCGAACGGATGAGGGAACTGACACCGGAATCCTGCACACCTAGGTCTTGCAAATACTCAGCAGCTTCCTCCGGCGGAAGGTCGGAAAGTTCTTCCTCTATGCGAGCAGAGATGACTACCGTTTCTGCGTGATGCTGCCGCGCGACATAGCTCCTTACCGCCGAAACAAAAGGATGTTTTTCCGGTGAATTAACGGCATCTGCAAGCTCGGTTTCGCTTACATTACACGCATATATGCACTTCTTATCACTTAACAGAAAAAAGGTACGCAAGAGTTTACGTTCTTGTTCAGAAAGCTCCAATGTAATAGCAGGATTCCCGGCATCTAGGTGAGGCAATACCTTCTCTATAAGGGCTACTTCCTCACGTGCTTCCTTATCCCCGCTCTTTGCCTTTTTTGTTCGCGTCTCACGCCGTTTTTCCATTGCCGCAATATCTGCCAATATCAATTCATTGTTAATGATTTCTATATCACGCACGGGGTCTACGCTACCTAGCTCATGGATAATGTCCGAATCTTCAAAGCATCGCACAACCTGTACGATGGCATCTGTTTCTCGTATGTGTGATAAAAATTTATTACCGAGTCCGGCACCTTCAGCCGCTCCTTTTACCAAACCGGCGATATCGACAAATTCGATAGCAGCCGGTATGATGCGTGCACTCTTGCTCATTTTTGCCAACACAGCTAAACGCTCATCCGGTACTTCTACCACTCCGACATTCGGATCGATGGTACAAAATGGATAATTAGCAGCTTCTGCTTTGCGTGATCGCGTCACTGCATTAAATAATGTAGATTTCCCCACATTCGGCATTCCTACCATTCCCGCTTGCAACATATCGCCGCAATTTTACCACTTTCCCCGGCTCCTGAAAAGCTTTATTATTCCCCCATGTGTTCAAAACCACATCCGTCCCAAGAAAATTTTTGATAAGCAACGCAGCATCGGTTGCCGCACAGTTCCCTCACGATTTGTTTGCTACGAGCGTACCATCACCCCCGAGTGCCTTGGATTACCATCCGAACTTTTCTGCTCTGCCTTTGCATCCCCTTTTGCTCAATCCCGTTGCGACTGACTGTTTGACTCCGTATTTCGCTCTTAGTACCTAATTACTCCCCTTGTCTACCTGCAACGAAATCATCGCTCTGTGCAAAGCTACTGGTTTTCTCGGGATAGATGTAGTTCGAAAAATTATACCTTCAGCCTGTATTCCTCTGCTCCGTGCCGTTCATTATCTGCTGTTCCCGGGATGTAGAGAATGAGACCTGCGGCAAATGCATAGCGAGCCTATTTCGGACTTCATCGACAGAAATGAGGTTAACCCCACCTGATGACACGATACTATCGCAGCATGCATTCCGGTGAGCGCTGCGCTCGTTTCGCTGATCAAAAAGCCCTAGGGTATATCGACCGGTTAGGGCAGCGATATGGGTAGGCCCCGTGTCGTTGCCAAGTACACCTATGGAACGCATTGCCACTTGGGGGATATCCGTGAGAGATGTCAATCCCACCATATTCACCACCCAATCTCGCCCTTGGGCAATGGCATTGCACGTCGCCGCTTCATCCGCCGTGCCGAGTACTACAACACGTATCCCCTTCTTCCCCAAGTTGTCCGCTATTTCACAAAAGTTTCGTACGTCCCACCGCTTGTATAAATTATTCGGAGAACAGCCCGGTATAAGCAAAATGTATGGTTCTTTCGGGAGCATGTCAAAGTGTTTTCCCTCCGCCTGCATCTGGCTGAGGTCCGTCCGTGTCCACGGTATTTGTGCATCCATTCTACGTATTCTCCCGATACCCCATCGTATTTTCTTGGTAAGCGTGATTAGACTCTCATTCTTGGTATCAATCCACTGATACTCACCCGGCGGCAACATACGACGCAACACGCGTCTATATGCCTCCGCACGCTGGGATTGCTGAAAATCATATATCATCGAAAATCCACCTTCTGCTATACGCCGCAGCACGCACCATGTCGCCATCACCCCCCCCCGATTGTCTACCACATACCCGCTAAATAGCCCCGTCGCGCGTACAAAAGAAAGCATTCCACCAGTCGTCACCAGCCACATCTCCGCATCTTCATTCTCTCGTTTGATAGATGCAAATGTGCCCAATGCCAACGCTACATCTCCCAAAGCTCCGTGCTTTATGATGAGTATCCTGTCCATCTCCCCTCCCCCAGTTTACCATCTCCTTTCCCACTTTGCAAGTAATTATCGCGACTTCCCTCACTTTTCCCCAAAATAAATATTATTTTCTTCATCCGTTCCGGGAAAATTCATGATAATCGCTGCAACACCGTTTCCTGTGCAGGTTCCACGCATTTCTCATGTCACAGGTTATATCGGTCTCACGGGTACCCTGAGTTATCACACACGCTGCTTTTCTGCTTTGCCCTCCGCGTTATATTTATTGGGACGTGCGAGATTATTTTTGTCATGCACGTGCAAAAAAATCAACCATAATTTCTCCTTGTCAACGCGGAGATGATATTTTATAATGTGCAGCGACTTGGCATGGATAGTTTAATAAACAGGGTGAGGCACATGGGTGGGGTACGTGTGCTGGTAATCGGGGATATGATGCTCGATCGTTTCACGTACGGGGACGTAGAGAGGAT
>CAZJIH010000166.1:0-2815 GCA_964545935.1 uncultured Akkermansia sp.
TTGGTAAATCAAAAATCTAAAATCAAAAATCAAAAATGCGGCGGGGGGGAGGGCGCGGCGGGCACCGTGGCGGGGCGGCATGAGCAGCGGTTCACTGCGGTACACTTTCCTCCTCCGAGGAGTCTCGCGGGATTTGCGGCATCGTAAAAAGCGCATATCTGCCCGGTGGTAATGGCTCGTACGGGACGGTCGAAGTTGAGATGCACGGTGGTGTCATCGATATATTGCAGGGAAGCCGGCTCGGCGGGTGCACGGTAACGGGGTTGAGCGAGAACCCGTGCCGGTAGGGGGTGTATCGTATTGATTATATCGTGCACGAGGGTGCTGCGAGCGTAAAGTCCCGGCGAATCCGGACTCTCATAGTCGAGAATAAGCCGATTGTTGGGAATATCCTTGCCGACCACAACGTAAGCCACACCCTCGCGCGGGGAAGCGACGTGGTGCCCCTTTCGCTGTCCGATGGTGAAGAGGTGCAGCCCGAGGTGGCGCCCGAGTACCCGCCCGGAGGTATCCACGATATCACCGGGGTTGTCCGGGATATAGTGTCGTAAAAAATCACTCATTTTAACTTGCCCGATGAAACATATCCCCTGCGAATCTTTTTTACCTGCAACAGGTAAGGAAAAATCACGTGCCAATTGACGCACTTGGGGTTTGGTAAGCGAACCGATGGGAAATATCGCGTGTCCGATCTGTTCCGGACGCATGAGGGATAGGAAGTAGGACTGGTCTTTGTTCGGGTCATCCCCACGCAGAATGTAATGCTCGCCGGCGGCGGTGTCCTCGCGCTTGGCATAATGCCCGGTTGCTACACCCATAAATCCTTGTTCCAGTGCATAATCCAGCAATACACCGAACTTTATTTCACGGTTACAGAGGACATCCGGGTTGGGGGTATAACCGGCGCGGTACCCTTCCAACAAATAATTTACGATACGTGCGCGGTACTGTTCAATGAGGTCAATCACACGCAATTCGATACCCAGCACACGGCAAACCGCACGCGCATCTTCGATATCCTGTTCCCACGGACATTCCCCGGGTATGCCTTCTTCATTGATCCAATTTTTCATGTAGGCACCCACTATATCGTGTCCCTGTTGCACGAGCAAAGCCGTGGCTACCGCACTATCCACACCGCCGCTCACCGCTGAAAGGATGCGAGCCATAGCCAACTTATGCGGGGGTAAGGGTTCGAATAAGGTCGCGGACGGCTCGCGTTCGGTCTGCCTGCCGCAGCAACCACGAAACAACCACCACCCGCTGTGCCCCGGCGGCAAGCACCTGCGGTAACGTGTCTCCGTTAATTCCTCCGATGCAGAAAACCGGCATTTCCCCGGCAAGTTGCTGAGCCTGTGTAATTTCTTGCAAACCAATCGCCGGGCGTCCGGGTTTGGTAGGCGTGCAAAAAAGCGGACCGTACCCAATGTAGTCCGCTCCTTCTTCCCGGGCACGCTTCACCTGTTCGAGATTGTGGGTGGAACGTCCGATAAGGATGTGCGCCCCGAGAAGACGGCGTATAGGCGAAAGTGCCCCGGCATCCTGCCCCACATGAACCGCATCTGCTCCAATACGCACCGCTAATTCCGGATAATCATTGAGCACAAACAACGCACCTTCTTCACGGCAAATGCCTTGCATCTCCTCCGCCAATGAAATGATTTCGCCCTCGGCGAGCCGTTTGGCGCGAAGTTGTATGACACGTACGCCCCCGTCCAACAATTCACGCGTACACCTTACCGCCTCTCTAACCCGTACGTACCCAATATCTACTATCCCATACAGCCGCACTCCGAACAATCGTGTGTCCATGCACGTAATGTACCATGAAATTACGGAAAAGGCAACTTTCAACTGCGTACACCCACATTCGTCCCGAGAAAACACCCAAGTGCGGCAGCATGACGCAGCAGACCGAAGATTTTGTCGTAATCCTTCGTCTTTGACTATAGGTTTTTTAGGGTTCTCTACAAACTACTTCGAAACATTGAAAGAGCCCGTTTGTACTGGCACACCACTTATTGCGGCTCCCGCCGTTGGTTCAACTCTGTATGTACCTGATATGGAATTACCGCTAATCGTACCCTCCCAATTGATACAATTGCAGAGCTGTCCATCCCCTGGTGACGTAAATGCTATGTTATTTCCGCTGATAATCCCTTCAACAGTCCCACTCCCAACAAGGTCCTGCCCGCCAAGAACTAACATACCTCTCACGTGAGAACCATCCTGCTTCAACGTAATAGATAATGGCGCAGAAGCACCGAAAGTGAGATTTTTGCAAGTGCCTGTCCATTTCCCATCGACCTTGCTACCGCACGAGCTAAGCATGACAGCACACACCACTCCTGCGAACACGATTTCAAATGTATGTTTCATGCTTCCATGATATACCAGTTGAAGGCTTTAGTCAATAAAAATAATTCCGATGGCTATAAAATTTGTGACTGATGTAGCGTAATCGACCAATACACCTTGTCAGAAGGCGAGTCAAATGCGAATGAATAGTATGAGGTTGATTAAGCACGAAGTCAATTCACACTACACGCGACCTTCCTGTTTCGCATTCTGCTACGCTATCCGCACAACTCCGATGCGCCTAACTGCCCAACTTCGTCCTTCGTACTTAATCTACTCCGCTTTTTCCTGCCGCAGAATCATCGCTCGCCACTAGGTCTTTCATTTACACGGGGCAGGCGTGCCTACATCGGGTTATGTTCTGCCTTCAAATTAGCTCCCCACTCGTTGGTGCCCGGTTGACTATCGATGAGCCCGAGGATGATACCGGGGAGAAACAGGATGAGGTTAGCCGGAA
>CAZJIH010000167.1:0-2784 GCA_964545935.1 uncultured Akkermansia sp.
TAGAACGGCCCTCTCCTAAAGGGCAAATGTGGGTTCGATTCCCGCCGGGGCTATGGTACCAAGGCTAATGCCTCACGGCAAGCCCAAGCCCTCGGTGGCTTACCCGCACGATAAGATCAGCCTGTAATTAGAACATCCCTACAATGAAGGCGCTTGTCGCACTTGCCTATTTGTCATTTATGCTGTACAACCACAGTGTGGATTATGTAGTAAAGCATTAAAAATAAAAACGTACACAAAGAAAAAAAATGCATCCTATCCTCGCTGAGCCTGCTAAAAATAACAGCACTCCCACATCTCCCGGGATTCGCAGTAACTCACCGGCAGCTGCGTAGAATTGTCAGTCGATGTGTCTGCACTCCTCTGTGCCGAAATAGTCGCCCACCGGGTAGCTCAGAATGAGCATAGATCGCCGGTTATCTCTCCTTTTCAATGATTTATAGCGAAAGACGCTCAATAATGGTACATGCACATCTCTTCACGTCTCTAATCATCTCCCACGCTCACAATCCCTGCTAAGCGTGTCTCGGAGTCATCCGTACCGAAAATATTAGGTATGGCAGGTCGATCCGGCACATCTATACGTCGTGTATAGCTGTTTGCAGTCATAATATGTCGCATGATCAAGCGTTTCTTCTCCGTATGAGTCTCCTTCGCATACGTTGCAAAGTTGAACCACATCAGGTAATTATTCAGATGCTTGGTAGAAACACCGTGAAATTGTCGTATAAATTGCTTTAATCCACTATGGTAGGCATTGACGTGCAAAATGCTGTAGCAACCTTTTTTGGGACAGCGTGCATTTACTCGCACACGCGTTAAACCATGACCGGCTGCGAGCATATTGTACACCTGTGCCCCATCTGCGCATATTGTAGACCCCGTAACGATGTGCTCGGACAATACCGCTTCTATGGCCGCATACGAACCGCGCCCGACCTCCGCTATTCGAGCCACGCTCTGCCCTCCCCGATTCACCGCGCACGGAACGCATACCTGCTCCTTTGATAGCCCTCGTTTCCGACGCTTCTCGGGCAACGGTGTGTCACTCCCGAGCAGCTCCCGAGTCTTAATATCTCCCCCTTTGTGGGATACGCGAAAGTACGTTTCGTCTGCCTCAACGATACCCTCAAGCTTCACTCCCTTAAGTATTTCGTTAAGACTATCGCATATCTTATGACGCCATAAAAATGCCGTATTCGGACTCACCCCGATAAGATCCGCCGTCTTGCGCACGGTAAATCCATGTAGGAAGTACGTGGTAAACTCTCGCCACTTCTCTACACTGAGCTTCGAGTTGTACATCACACTACCCGTTGTAGCAGAGAAACTTCGCCCGCAATGTTTGCACATGTACCGTGGTTTCCCCTTCTTTGTCCTACCGTACCGTGTCACACCCTTTCCCTTCGCATGACAATGCGGGCAAGTATAACCGTTTGCAAACTTTACATCCGCAATTGCCTCCGTGTCAATAATTAAGCTATGCTCTGTAACGTAATCGATAAAGCGCCCACGCTCATCTACGGAGAGTCTTAAAAAACTCTTCAGCGTTTCCTGTATCGCATCTGAAGTGACTTGTTCCATTCCTTTCAACGGGCTTAATGTTATCATAAACTTGAGCGTTCTCCAAGAAAAAAATGCACTCAAACATCAAAAATCCACATTGTGGTTGTACAGCACTTTGTCATTTTCCTTTACCACATTCTGCGTGTCAGACGGTATAGATTTGACGGGAGATAAAAGAGTTGAGGGAGATGGTGATGAGATCGCTCGCTACAGACAGAATTCGGCATACAGGAAAGTCATTGATAGCGCCGTTCTCGAGGAGATGAGCAAGGGTTCTAAGTCGGTGATTTCTTTTGATATGAATCATAATGCCCTGTGCCACAAGGACCCTGATATCGATTGATGACGAAGTCAGAGAAGATAACCGGAGGGATAAATGATTCCGGTATCGTAATCCCGTTCATTGCGGCGTCAGCGTAGATAATGCCTTCCTGTACTCAGATTTTCTCACAAAAAGTACCTAAGGATACCGGCTTACGTCCCATCCCCGCTGAGCCGGGATTGGGGTCAGGGAGGTTTGGGCATGACCTACTTCCGGTCTATTTCAGGCTTCTTCGGCTGCCATTCGTTCAAGTTCGGTTTCGAGTATATTCGGGATTTCTCCGGCAGCCCAGAGGGGTACATCCAGCAGTGTACAGCTACGCTGCGCATCGATTGCGATACGTGAGGCGGCAAAAGGCGTCATGGAACAACGCAGGGCAAGAGGCGGCGAAAAACGTTTACAGAAACTATGCAGACTTTTGGCTCGGAGGTTACGTTCAGCCTTGACCTCGAGGGGTACTACACCCTTCCATGTTTGCAGGAGGAAATCGACTTCCGCTTGGGCGCGCTCGGCTTTCCAGTAGTAGTGGTCAGATTCACCGGCGGTCAGCAGCTGCTGAAGCACGTACTGTTCCGTGAGTGCCCCTTTATATTGTCCGAACACTTTATTTTTTTCCAGAAGTACGCGTCTGTCCAGCTTACTCTGAGCTGCAAGAAGTCCGACATCCGTGAAATAGATTTTGAAAACATTTTCGGGGTAAGCAGAGAGGGGTATCTGCGCCGTGCGCACGCAGCGGACATGGTGAATAAGCCCGGCGGATTTCAGCCAACCTAAAGGATTCATCCGCTGCGGCATCTTCATGCGAAACTCCTTCTCCTCCTGCGCGAGCTGATGAGGTATACCCTCCCAGATGCTTGCGATGCGGCGAGCGTCCGAGACAGTTGCGTGCTTCCCGA
>CAZJIH010000168.1:0-2764 GCA_964545935.1 uncultured Akkermansia sp.
GTCTCATACCCGCCGGAGTTCTAAAATTTATCGAAATTTATTTGCATTATTTTTTTCAATGCATCTTTCCCTCGGTTCTGTATAAATTCCTTGACAATGCTTCATATTTGTCTATAATCTGTCTCACCATGTTGGTGGGAGCGTACAGAGATGGCGAAGTCAAGAACGTGCCACGTGCACAGCAGTACCGGCTTGGGAAGGTCGGAAAGTTGCGGCGCGTCATGCCGGGGGTATTTGTAGAGGACGGAGTGGAGCTCACGAATGTTCGCTTGATGCAATTTGTATCGATGAAGCAGAGGGCAGCCGTGATGAACCTTATCTCCGCTCTGGCGTACCACAAAATGACGACGCAGATACCGGATTATCTCTCGTACGCCTTGCCGCGAGGGACGCATGCGCCGAGCACGGATGCGGTACCGACTCGTGTGTGGTATGTGACGCCGTCTTATCTGCGCCACGGTATAGAAGAGGTTGAGGGAGAATACGGTACGTTTAAGGTGACAACGCCGGAGCGGACGTTGGTGGATTGTTTCAAGTACCGCAACAAGATAGGATTGGAGATATTTTTGGAGGCACTGTACCTCACGCGGCAACAGGTGAACATGTGGACATTGCAGGAGCTTGCGGCGGAACACCATGTGTTGCGCGGCATGATGCCTTACCTGAAAATGATTGCCTATGAAATTCGATAAATTGCTCAGGGAAAAAGCGCAGCGGAAACAAATGTTGCCGGAAAAACTCCGACAATATTATGTGATGGAGCGGTTTTTATATCGGCTATCGGTATCGGAGTACGCGAGCAAGTTTATTCTCAAGGGGGGTATGCTGATGCTCGGGATAGGTGCGGCACCGGCACGATATACGGCTGATATAGACTTGCTCGGATACGTCAAGAATGAACCGGACAGTGTAGCCGCAATTATACGGGCGATCATCGGAACGAGGGTCGGGGTGCAGGATGGAGTCTCGTTTAAGCCGCCTGTAAAGGTGACTCAAATAATGAAAGATGCGCTGTATGTGGGCGTGCGAGCGTCATTTAGTGCCTCTGTGCATGGGTATACTTTCCCGATGAAGGTAGATGTGGGGTTTGGCGATGTGGTTTATCCGATGCCGGAGGAGATATGCTACCCCGCGACATTGGAAGGGCTACCGGCAGCGAGGTTAAGGTGCTACCCAAAGGAAGCCATTGTGGCATAGAAGTGGCAAGCTATGATACGCCTAGGCACCGCAAACTCGCGCATGAAGGACATATACGACCTTTGGTTCCTCTCGCGTCATTTCAGCTTTCACTCTACGCCGCTCCGTAATGCCATCATGAGTACATGCGCACAGCGCGGTACAGACCCGCTGCTGTACAGGAATTTGGATACGGACGCATACCGCGATGCGCAAAGGGCAGAATGGGCAGCCTACATCGCTAAATTAAAGGCATCCACCTTCCGTCGCATGCCGACGATTCCCTTGCCTTCCCGACAGATAGATGAGCCATTGGATGATATTTTAGCGTGGCTGGCTCCTATCATGGAGAATGACGCGGAAGCACTCTGGACTCCGCAAACGGGGTGGAAGTAAGTTGTTACGTTCCTCCCTCCTGTTCCGGAAAATTTCCTAAAAATCGCCATAGGATCATCACCCCGAGTCTCCCGACTCTTGCCCACCAAGCGCGTTTCCCGCTTTGCGTCCACCACCTGCGCAACAGAGTTGCGCCAAATCCGCTTTTTGTAACACACCGGCTTGGTAGAGGCGTCTCAACCGAGCTATATAACCCAACTTATTGGTCTCCTTTTGTTGTACCGTTGAAAAGACCTTGTTACAAAACCTCGTGGGGTAGAAAAATTGGTGAGCACTAAAAGGGAAGGGAGAAAAGTCATAGGCATCGTATGATAGACCGCGCCCATCACGTACCACGTCCCTTCCCTCCGGTTTTGTATAGTAGCGCGGACGCATTCTAATCGACCTTCCGACTTGGACAACATCATATTTCTTTG
This sequence comes from uncultured Akkermansia sp., assembly GCA_964545935.1. Lineage (GTDB taxonomy): Bacteria > Verrucomicrobiota > Verrucomicrobiia > Verrucomicrobiales > Akkermansiaceae > Akkermansia. The sequence goes on from CAZJIH010000168.1 coordinate 1,989, forward strand.
CAGGATCAAAATCTTTTTGGATTTCTAGTCTTCCCTAGATACCGAAAGTTTCCACCCTTGAGTTCTATGACGAGGGTAGCATCTTTCCCCCATTCCTTTGCTCTAGGGGTAAGCTTTATTTGGCATCTTTTTTTCGGTAAGAGGCAGAAATTAAGACAACCGTGCCTTGGTGATTTTCGTTGGATAACCACTCAGGTTGTAATATCCGCAAGTCAGTGCCCTCAGCGCCCACGCGTCCTTTTTTATATGCCCATTAAACTTGATATCTAGGCGTGCTGTACCATATTGGTACGTCCAGAGGGCATCTCCCCTGAAAAGCAATCGCGGAATAAGCAGAGCGATAAGCACACTCAGAATGAGTGCCGTTACAATCGAATATGTTACTTTTTTCATAAAATGTTAATGGTCTGAGTGATATTTGATAATTCGCGAGCAGGTTGGCTATGTATCCTACAAAATATGCCGCCGTGAGCTCCCCACCACCTGTCGCCTGCAGGTGGAAAAGCACTTTTATCAGTGTGAAAATGCCCGTGGCAATCACTCCCACAACTAGGAAACGCCCTGTCTGTCGAGCTATCTTGCCGTTATCTTTCATTTTGCACATTCCTCCGCGTGTGTGTTCTGCGGCAAATGATCGGATGAGCTGCCGGATCGCGCGATAATATAATGAGGGCGGTGCTTAACCTCCTTGTACGCTTTCGTAAGGTATTGTCCGAGTATACCGAGGCAAAGAAGTTGCACTCCGCTCACAAGTAGAACAGTGCAAATGATGATAT
>CAZJIH010000169.1:0-2727 GCA_964545935.1 uncultured Akkermansia sp.
ACGGCAGCGCCTAACTTCTTAAATCGTCAATTGTAAATCTAAGATCGTCAATGCGGCGGGGCGGATTGGGGGTGGGCAATGTGGTGTGTTGTGGAGGGGCAGCGGTTCAGGTGAGGAGATGAGCATGTGGTGGGGGGCATAGAATGATACAACCCACGTCACTACGTGACTCTTTTCATTTATGAGGGACAGGTGTGGGGTTATACACCGAAGAAATCGTGGAGGACGTGGCGGTAGACATCGCGCTTGAATTCGGGCAACCAATTGATGTCAAATTCATGGGGTAGTACCCAGCGGTAATCTCGGAATTCTTTGTTATCGAGCCAAGGTTCAGCGGAGTCATCGTGCATGAGAGCTAGGAAGTAATGTTGTTCTTGACCCGCGTAGGGGATACCTCGTTTCCGGAGCACGCGTTCTCGTTCGGCGGGTGGATAATCGTAGCGATAGGGACCGTGTTCCGCGATGATATCGTATTCGTTCGGACGGAATCCGGTTTCTTCCATACCCTCACGGCAAGCTGCATCCATGGGAGACTCACCTTTTTTGATACCACCTTGGGGAAATTGCCAAGCTCCGGCAGGTTTAACACGTTCACATATCAGGAGGGAACCGTTGCTGCGACGGTAGATGATGGCAGCATTCGGGCGATATAACTCGGTGGGAAGCATGACCCGCAGGGGAGAGAAATTAATTAAGGCGTTTACGAAGTTCATCGACCTCGTGCTTAAGTTCATGAATTACTTTGAGAGTATCCGGTAATTTACGCAAGGCAGCCGCTTGTTTGAAAGCATCGCGGAACGGAGCACTCGGCGAGCCCCAATAAGTTTGCCCTCCATCTAAATCAGCCATCACCCCGGTACGAGCTCCGAGAACTGCTTTATCGCCGATGTGCAAATGCCCGGCGATACCACACTGAGCCGCTAAGGTCACGTAATCGCCAATGTGGGAACTACCGGCTATTCCACTCTGAGAAACAATGACTGTATGTTTGCCGACAGTAACATTGTGACCGATCTGCACGAGATTATCAATTTTTGTACCTTCACCGATGATGGTGCGACCGAAACGCGCGCGATCAATGGTCGTGTTGGCTCCGATATCCACATGGTCTTCGATGAGCACGATTCCGACTTGGTCAACTGTATCGTAACGACCGGTATCTTTGTTGAGCAGAAAACCGAAACCATCCGAACCAATAACAGCGCCGGGTTGAATAATTACGTAATTTCCTAAAATACAACGTTCACGTACAACCACACGCGCGTAGAGTCGGCAGTGTTCTCCGATGGTAACATGCTTACCGATGACACATCCCGGACCGATATCTGATCCCGCACCGATATGGACACCCGCCTCAATAATAGCCCCGGCACGAATACATACCGTAGATGGATCGATAGATGCCGAGGGATCAACCACCGCAGTAGGATGAATACCCGGTTGAAAGTCGTTGACTTCCTTCAAAAAAGCATCGACAAGGGCATTGAAAGCCAAAGAAGGATTTTCTGTTTCGACCAGAACCACACCCTGAGGTTGTTCCGGCACCCCGGGTGGAACTAAAACTAAACTCGCATGTGTCGCTAAATAATCCTTGTAATATTTCTCATTACCGAGGAAAGAAGCATCACCGGCTCTTGCCTCCGATAAAGTCGCTACCCCGGAAACCTTCAGTTCGACCGTAGACTGAGCGGGCAAGGCAATCTTACCGCCGGTCAACCGCAGGATGTCCTCTACGGTGAGAAACATACGAGCTGCTTGGTAGGTATAAAAAAAACGACGTGAGGAACCCACATGGGATTACCCCACGTCGCATGAATTTTATGTAAAATTATCTGACCGGAGGAGCCGGGAGGGGCTCACCTTCGTTCGGAGCATCCTGCGGCTCGACAGCGGCACCACCGCGTGCCTTCTGAAGTTCCGCCTTAGCATCAAAATCAGCCGGTGCATTGACATTGAGCTTGGCTGCTACTTTATCTGTGATACTCAAACTTGGTTTGACATAGGGGAAGGACGGACCAAACTGTGTAGCCGTAGCTGTATCTACTACGACGTCTACTCCTTCTGCCTCCGCCACAGATACAACCGCCTGCCTGATTTTCTCAATCATATCTCTGACTTCGTGTTGAATGAGAGTTTGGAGTGCAATTCGGCGACGTTGCACAAAGGTTTCATACTCTTGACGTTCTGCATCAAATTCATTTTTTATAGCCGCCCCTTGAGCACGAAGTTTAGCAATTGCCTGTTCTGAGAGGGTAGGATCACTTTGCTTTTGAAGGTCCGCCAGCTGCTGCGCAAGTGCCCTTAGTTTTTCACCGCGCTTTTTGATCTCCTCCTCGGCATCAGCTTTATCCCTTTGCAGACGTGCTTCTACGCTAACGCGCTCGTGAAACATTATCTGTAATTCTTGCATATTGACAGAGGCAATCTTAACCTCCGCGCTCACTTTAGCCACCATGGACGAGACGGCAACAGCGAGTACCGACAGTGTAGTTGCGAACTTTTTCATAATTTACGAAAGATCGTTGAACGCGACCATTCTACACCACGAAAAACGAGATGTCAAGAATGATGACACAAGGATGACAGAAAAAAAACGTATTCGTCCCAAGAAAAACTGTGGAGCAACGTTGACGTTGCTCCACAGCTTGATTATTTCGCGTATCGATTTTCCTCGAGTGGCGATCAGAATGCGAGTTTCGCGCCGAGCGTGGCGGTGACTTCGTGGGA
>CAZJIH010000170.1:0-2707 GCA_964545935.1 uncultured Akkermansia sp.
CACTGAGTGTGTATTCCGCTGTTCCTTCCGCGAGCACCAACCCCGCCATACTTACGGCATTGCCCTTAACGTTCACAGTGTATGAACCGGTCGTCGCATCCAAATACACGACTCTCTCACTGTCCCACTCATGATTAAGCAACCCATCCTTCTTATCGCTCCATTGACCCTCCCCTAATGTCAACGGTGCGTCGCTACCTCCGCTCCCCGGCCAGTGCAACTCCTTGCCCACATCTTCCCAACAGATATTTCCATCGCTATCAACAAAAAAGTTCGCGTAGCTATCCTCCGTATTCGGATCATCGATTGCGATGTAACGCTTCCATGCTTCATAACCATCGCCCCAATCCACTATCTGAACCTCGCCGCTTTTGTAATTCTCCGTTATCGCCTCGTCGATTGTGATGTGCAGTGAACCATCGCCGGCGTATGTCGCTCCGCTTTCGAATACCAACATCTGATCACCCGGTGTCGCGAAGGTGAGCGTATTTTCACCGTTCAGCGTAATTTCACCCCCCAATGTCAAATTCTCGGTGGCTATGTTAAGGACGATTCCCTTGTCTCCTGTGCCGAAGGTAGGGGCAGTAAGCGTACCGCTTATTCCCTCCTGCACTTTCAACCCACCGCTGAGTACTTTCAGCGTCCCACCGGTCAAGGTAATTGTGCCCGCTGACAAAGCCTCGCTGCCGTTATATACCAAGGATGCATTTTCCTTGATGCTTACATCACCGGTCAGTGCCAAGGAACCGGCAAGAGTGAGAGATGCTGCCTCTACCTTGAGATTCCCTGCTCCGGATACGGAGTTCAGTGTAACTTCCTTGTGTATCGTCAGATTTGATTCGGCGGCAAGTTCAACGTTTACCCGCCCGAAGGTAGCCCCTTGTTGGGACGGATACATATTGAGTGTTACGCCCTCACTCAGGGCAATTGTCCCTGCACTCCCTGCTACGTAATAGTTTGTACCTCCCTGTTCCCCCACATGGTACTGACTGCCGGATGGACCGGACAGGGTTAACCTGTGTTCCGCTAAATCGAGTGTTCCGCCTCCGGTGAAGTAAAAGTTATGCCTGTTGTTGTAGATTGTAGCATTGTCTGCTAAGGTGATATCCCACTTAATCCAAGCATCCCCCGTATCCAATTTCAGCGCACCCTGCGCATTCCCCCCACCGTTACCACTTAAGACTAAGGTACCCTTCGGTGCACCGGGTGCTCCCCCGTTGGAACCATTGTCAAAGATATTGGCTTGGAGGGTGATGGACGAACCGGTGTTTACTACCAATTTTTGGGCGAGACTCAATTCCTTCCCGATTTCTTTATTTTCGCCGGCTTCGGCGATGATCAGGTGTGTGCCGCTTTCCAACTGAACTTCCCCGACCCCGGTGTACGTAGTATCTCGCATGGAACCGTTTGTTCCACCGGCAAAAAGTGCCGCGAAAAGATGGTTATCAGCTCCGATGGTGACTTCACTGCCGAAATTAAACACGACACTCCCCGCTCCGCCTCCAATGGTCGTGCCTGTGTAGTGTGCGGCAGAGGAATCGGAGAGGGAAACGGATGTGCCATCTGCCAATGTGACCGTGCCGAGTGAGTTAGTACTCGACGTGCCGGATAAGGTCAGAGTGCTCCCGTTTTCTAATGCGAGTGTACTTCCGGTGCCGCTGTAGCCGGCATTCGCGGTGAAGTTTACATTGTTCAGGTGTAGTGTATTGCCGGTCTTGACAGTCACCGCTCCGCTCGCGGTGACAGAGTATTTCTGCCCCGTGCCGGAGGTAATGGTAAACGTAGGCGTCCCGTCACCACCAATGTTGAGGGTGCTTGTTTCTACATCTTTGGCAAGAGTGATTGTACCGCCTTGACCGGAAAAAGTCACGGCAGAGCCGTCCGTGTACCCGGTTACCCCTCCGCCCCAGTCAGAATTCTCGCCCCACGTGAAGGTTCCGTTGGCAGCCGGTGATGTCCATGTATACGAACCCGCCGCAATGACTTCAAACGACGGCAACAATTCCTCCTCGCTAATGCCCGGTTTGTCTTCATTCAGTGGGGCAGCGTCAGCTCGGAGCCCACCACTTAAGAAGAGAGATGCTATACCGAGGAGAACTGTACCGGTTGAGACTGTACGGGAAAGTTTGTGATGCAAGGGAACTGACCTAAGACAAGCCAGAAGCGCCTTGCGGAGTCCTACAGGTAAGTGAATTTTCATAGTCTGTAATTGTTTGATATGTTATGGATGTGAGAGAACTACCGACCACCCAGCCGGAATGTTCCATCGTAGTGTACTTCACGCCACCAGATTATCTCATTTTAAATGCCGTGCCCCCTTGTGAGACACGTAATATCAGACTATCAAGTACTTAGGTTTTTCTGAGCTCAAAAAATGACAGGCATTTGCTGTCATTTTTCCTCTTGGCGCTTTGACATAATTTATTTTTTTTGAGGGAAAACGCAATTTTTAGCTTGCAAACTGCATTTAAAATGAGCTATACAGCATTGGTTCACAAACATCCCTTTCTTCCCGGCTTTGCATCGTGCAAAATTCTTGCGCCACGGGAGCGCCACTATTGGTAAATCAAAAATCTAAAATCAAAAATCAAAAATGCGGCGGGGGGGAGGGCATTGGGGCAGGACTGCGGTTCAGCCTCCCCGCACCATTTGCGATTTTAGATTTTTGATTGATGATTTAAGAAGTTAGGCGCTGCCGTGGCGCAAG
>CAZJIH010000171.1:0-2670 GCA_964545935.1 uncultured Akkermansia sp.
TGCTGTATGTTGTGCTCATAGTATAAGATTACGTTTTCCTGCGCAGCTCCGTGCCACCTGACTCGTCTCCGCGCATTTCTTATCGGCATTAGTCTACACCCTCCTCTCCGTAAAATCAACCATAAAATTACGCCATAATGTGTGGTAACGCGTATCCGCCTCAAGAAAAATTAAGACTCAGTAGTGTGCGGGGGCTTCATCTCCGAGAAACATAAGGGTAAGCAAGGGCGAAGTCAACTATAGTCCCACCACTTGACATGACTGCGATTCGTTGTCCTGAAAACCGGAAGCGTGTGCTTATTTTGAGGGAGACTTTAGGGTAGAGCGTAACTTTAGGGCACTTGCCGTACTTAGTTCTGTATTAAGTGCCTTGGCGGACCCGGACGCAGATGACCTACGGAGTGCGCGTGCGCGATATACGGAATTCAGAGGTGTACTTGCTGAACAATGTGTGTGTCAAATGCTTACATCTTCTCTGCACCGCGAACCTGCTGCGTGTGGTGGGAAAGCGGGCACCTAAGGAAAGAGGAGACGCGCTCCCGGAACATTTAATTGCCTTGACTCCTCCGCGTAACCGAATGAACCTTGATCCGGCACGTTGGGGTCGCTGCGATGGTGGCGCCGCGTACCCGGGGCCATTTTAAGAAATCGCACGATAGCCCGACCTATAGCGGACGCGAAAGCACGGGCACCGGCATCCCGCGTCAGGAACTCGGCGTGCCCGCGATTATTAACGAAAGCTGCTTCCACCACAGCGGCGGGGATACCCGCGTCATCGCACGCATTCAACCAACCGGCGGCGCGCTCGGCGTCCGTACAACGAATTTCGCATTCACAACCTCTTCCCCCGTTCGGCATACCCTTGTTCAGCACATCGTGTTCCAAAGTTTTCCGTAGGCAGGAAGCCAAAGTTTCCCCATTGTATCGATTATAGAGGATGACCGAGGGCGATGCACCGTTTACCCACTGATTTCCCGAGCTATTCAGATGGAGAAAAACAGCACAGGCGGCTCGGCGATAGATAGCATAATCAGCCGACACCATACCGGCAGCGACCCGGTCCGGATAGTACCGCGATGGATACCGAAGCCCCCCGATATCCGGGTGACGCAGGTAGATAACACCGGCTCTCGCGGCTTCCTCCTTCATCTTTCCCTCCTTCGGCGGGTTGCCGCGATTTATCACTACACACGCGTATCCCGCACGCTTCACCACATCTTTTACTACCCACGCATACCGATGCCAGAAATCACATTCGCGCAGAACCTGACCATTTACGACGCCCGGACTCACCGCTCCCTCGCCTCCTATGAAATGCCCGATATCCAGTACCACTACCTTCTCTTTTTGCCGCTCTCCGTTCACCTTCACCGGAGCACACGCAGCCGGCACAAGCGCAAGCAAAGCCGTCAAAAACCAACACCCCCACATCTGCACCACTTTCGCACAGCGTACCAACTTTGCCGAACCTACCTTAGCAAACTTTGTAGTTATTCGTTCCATACCTATGACCATTCCAGAAATAAATGAGCCCGTACAACACCGCCACCCTCTATGATATGCTCGGACTTCGTACCGCAGATCCTGTGCTTGATGAGCAACACTTCCCCGTCTGTACTCTCATGTTTATAGGAAACGAATATACGGCGAAGCGTCACTCCGGGGGGCTTCGGAAGTGAATCCGATACCCACGTTAAATATGCCGAATTATTGATATGTCCGTTAAAATCGACATCTCGTCGGGGTGTCACGAGATGAGACGTAAACGATTCCGCGTCGGATAAAGATTCAGGGTCGCGCATTAAGGGTACCTGTATCGCCGGTAAACTCAGTCCCGCGCGTTTGAGGGATACCGGACGTCTCGTTGCCCTATCGATGAGCACCCAATGGAGACCCGCCCGCGCGATCAGTTCGCCGGATTCATCCGCCATATCCACAAATCGAAAAGCTTGAAGTCGCGTCGCTTCCCCGGTATTCGTGCATAACCTGACAACTTCTTTCCACCTCGGACGCCGTATAAACTCGAACACACCCTTCACCTCTACCCATACCAGCCCCTGTTCAAATGCCCGGTCATATCCGAAATTATTGCCGGATGCGTGCAACTCCGCCATTTCTTGGCAATGCAGCATGAACCACTCCCCTTTCATCAACAAATCCGCGCCGCATTCATAACTCGCGACCCGATGCGATATACTAAAATCAGTCATATCTCTCATCTTACCACGCGATGATAAAATGTCAAGACCGGAACAAAATCCGGGTACGTTCAGAGAAGATTTGCAAATCGGGTACTTTTAAAAACTCCCCGACTGTTTCCACATGCCTTATTAAGCATGTCGTTGCATTGATTACCCTTCCGTAACTTACGGAAATTAAACGCATTTTGTTTTATCAGCACAGTCGGCACAGCAAACTATCCGAAAGTTTCCCGCTTAATCCGAGTATCACGCGCAATCCTCCTTCGCACGGGAGTTATTAGTTTTTAGAAGTACCCGATTGACGATTTAAGAAGCTAGCGCGCACCGTTGCGCGTATTGGGAGACAAAGTTAGTTACAAAGCGAAGCTGTGACGTACCGCAGGTGCTGCTTCCCAGCTTTGCTTCGTAAAAAATTCCTTGCGCCACGGCAGCGCCACTATTCTCAATCAAAAATCAAAAATCAAAAATG
>CAZJIH010000172.1:0-2656 GCA_964545935.1 uncultured Akkermansia sp.
CACATGTTTTTTGGTGCATACGTGCGAAAAGGCTTGATTTTAGCGAACAAGTAGGGTACACTCACGCGTCATGGCAGATCGTAAAAATCCGTATCCGTTTGAAGAATTTGAACCGGCGTGGCAAAAAATATGGGAAGAAGAGAAGACGTTTCATGTAGGGAATCCCGGTGATGAAGGTTTTGACGCTACGAAACCGAAGCGTTACATCCTCGATATGTTCCCCTATCCGAGCGGCGCGGGGCTACACGTCGGTCACCCCGAGGGCTACACAGCCACCGATATCGTGAGCCGCTACCTGCGCCGCAATGGGTACAATGTCCTGCACCCCATGGGTTGGGATGCCTTCGGTTTACCGGCTGAACAATACGCCATCAAGACCGGGCAGCATCCGTCGGTAACAACGGCTGCCAACATCGACAACTTTCGCCGCCAGCTCAAAATGCTCGGATTTTCCTACGATTGGGAACGCGAAATCGCCACAACCGACCCGGAATATGTACGCTGGACTCAGTGGATATTCCTGCGTCTCTACAACTCGTACTACGACGTCGAACTCAAAAAAGCGCGACCTGTTGCGGAGTTAGAAGCCAAGGGGTGGTCGCGGGAGCAAATCGATGCCGTACGTTTGGCGTATGTGGCGGAGGGGATGGTCAATTGGTCGCCGGATATGGGGACGGTGCTTGCCAATGAAGAAGCGGAGGAGTGGCGTAGCAAAGGCTTTACAATTGAGCACCGTAAATTGCGGCAGTGGATGCTGCGTATTACCGCCTATGCCGAGCGCTTAATCGATGAACTGGAATCTCTGGACTGGCCTGAAAGCATCAAGTTGTTGCAGCGTAATTGGATCGGCAAATCTACGGGTGCGGAAGTCGTCTTTACCTGCGGTGAATACAACATCACCGTCTATACAACGCGTCCGGATACCCTTTTCGGTGCCACTTACATGGTGCTTTCTCCGGAGCACGATTTAGTAGAAAAAGTTACAACGCCGGAGCAGCGCGAGGCTGTACACGCATACCAAGAGGTATGTTCCCGGAAAAGCGATCTCGAGCGTACAGATCTCTCTAAAGAAAAAACCGGAGTTTTCACCGGGGCTTTTGCGGTTAATCCGGTCAATGGTAAGCAAATTCCTATTTGGATAGCTGACTATGTACTGACCGGTTACGGTACGGGCGCTATCATGGCAGTGCCGGCTCACGATGAACGAGATTTCGAGTTCGCAACCGAATTTTCTCTGCCCATCATCCAAGTGGTGCAGCCGGATGACCCCGATACCCCATGGCAGGATTTCTGCGGGTACGATGGCACCATGGTCAACTCCGAATACCTGAACGGTCTTTCTGTGCCGGAAGCAAAAGCCGCTATGATTAAAAAGCTTACGGAGATGGGGTGCGGTCGTGAAAAGGTAAACTACAAGCTACGCGATTGGCTGTTCAGCCGCCAGAGATACTGGGGTGAGCCTTTCCCCATCCTCTGGGATAAGGAGTCGGGGCTGCATTTCCCGTTGCCGGAGGACGAGCTTCCTCTCTTACAACCTCAAATGGATGACTTTAAGCCGAGCGGTGACCCACGCGGTCCTTTGATCAAAGCAAAAGAGTGGATCCACTACTCGGAGCGTTTTACCCGCGAGACCAACACTATGCCGCAATGGGCCGGCTCGTGCTGGTATTACCTGCGTTACCTCGACCCGCATAACACCCGTGAATTCGTGTCACCCGCCGCCGAAAAATACTGGATGGGTTCTTCGGGGAATCCGGGCGGGGTTGATCTGTACGTGGGTGGCACAGAGCACGCCGTGCTGCACCTGCTCTATGCGCGTTTCTGGCATAAAGTGTTGTACGACTACGGTTTAGTTTCAACGGCGGAGCCCTTCAACAAGCTCGTCAATCAGGGACTTATCTTGGGGGAGGACGGTCAGAAAATGAGCAAAAGTCGTGGAAATGTCGTGAATCCGGATGACATCATTCGCCGCTACGGTGCTGATTCTATTCGACTGTACGAGATGTTCATGGGACCGCTCAAGGAAGTAAAACCATGGGCTACCAAGGGGGTGGAGGGTATCTCCCGTTTCCTGGCTCGCGTCTGGCGTCTCGCTATGTCTGAAAATCAGGAAGGTGAATGGGTTTTCTCCGGGAAAATTGTCGCTGAGGATTTAGGTTCTACCCCGGTGCGCCGTGAATTGCACCGTACCATCAAAAAAGTTACGGAAGATATTCAATCGATGAGTTTTAACACGGCTATCTCAAAAATGATGGAGTGTACAAATGCCATGACGAGCGCGGAGTGTCTCTGCCTGTCGGATTACGTGGGATTACTCCACGTGCTCAATCCCTTTGCCCCTCACATCACCGAGGAACTGTACAGCCGCCTCTGCCGTGTCTTCCCGGAGCTACCACCCTCCCAACTCGCATCGCAACCTTGGCCGTCTTTCGACCCGGCTTTCTTAGTCGAGCTTACCAAAGAAATCCCGGTCCAAGTGAACGGGAAACTGCGTGACAAAATACAGATGGCAGCCGACGCGTCAAAGGAGGAAATGGAAGCTACCGCTCTCAATTCCCCTCGTATTCAAGAGTTTACACGTGGCAAAATTGTCCGCAAAGTCATCGTTGTCCCCTCGCGTCTCGTGAATATCGTTGTCTCGTAAACACCGAGCCGC
>CAZJIH010000173.1:0-2610 GCA_964545935.1 uncultured Akkermansia sp.
CATTTTTGATTTTTGATTTTAGATTTTTGATTTACCAATAGTGGCGCTCCCGTGGCGCAAGGATTTTTTACGATGCAAAGCCTAGAAGCACCGCCGGCGGTAGGAGGGATCGTTTCCGTGGTGGGATCGCGCAACGGAGCGCGCTAGATTCCTCAATCCTAAATCAAAAATCTAAAATCGTAAATGCGGTGGGGGGGGCGGGCATTGGGGCAGGACTGCGGTTCAGTGGTGTGTTACGTGGATTGCGGAGGGGCTGTGGTTTTAGAGATAGTGATACGCTTAAACCTTGCCTCACCTTCTTCCGATTGGGTGACAATTCCCGGGAGTTCAGCGAGAGCGGAATGCACTAAGCGTCGGAAATAAGCATTGAGAGGTTTGAGAGTACGCGGGCGTCCTGTTTTCAGGACATGACGCGCCTTACGAAGTGCCGCATCCACCACAGCCTGTTCATGTCGTTGACGGAAATGATCGCAATCCACACGGACACGCGGTGCTTTATCGGAGTTCATGACGGCGAAACGATTAAGCATATACTGCAAATCATCGAGTCGTGCACCGTCTTCGCCGATGATATACTTTGAATCCGGACCGGAAAGCACGAGTTGAATCTCCTCCTCGGAGCATACCTCCACCGCTACATCAATTTCAAGTTCCAGCGACTTCAGTATCCTCACCGCATACCCGGTTACGACTTCTTTCACTTGTTCAGGTGACATTTTCATGGAATGCGGAAATGTAAATTACTTACGATCTCCTAAAAAGCGCAGGAGATAGAGGAAGAGGTTGATAAAATCCAGATACAGATTGAGAGCACCGAGGACAGCCGCGCGACTGCGAGATTCACCCTCTAAAGCAAGACCTTCATGTAAAAGCATTTGAGTATCGTATGCCGTTAAAGCGGAAAAGAGCACGACACCGATAGCGGATATCACAAGGTCGAACGTGCCGCTACCGACAAACCAATTGACGATGAGGCAGATAAGAAGCCCGATGAGCACCATAAACAGGAGCCTGCCCCAGGTGCCTAAATTACGTTTGGTGAAGTAACCGTAAAGTGACATAGCACCGAAGGTACCCGCCGTGCACGCGAAGGTGGTAGCGAGGGATTCCTGTGTGTAAAGCGTAAGAATCGGGCCGAAGAGTAAACCTTCTAACGCTGAAAAAAGAACCAATAACCCACCTAATGTCGACGCACTAAGCGCACTCCGTCCGAAACTCATTACTAAAACAACCACAACGCTGAGCACTGCTATGAGGATGGGGTGTTGAAATGCCAAGTTCATCAGTGTGTCATCGTGTGTGCTAAGCACCGCTACCCCCGTGGTTATAAGCATTGTTGCTGCCATCCACGCGTACACCTTATTGAGGTAGGATACTGCCAATTGCGAGTGTGCATTCTCTCGTTCCTGCGCACCGCGTCCGGGTATGATTTCTGTCTCGTTCATGAGTTCATGATAGCATATCTCCGAAATTTGTCAAGCATTTACTTAAATTACTTCGCATCTGCCTAATAAAATTTTTGGAAAAAGTCGTAACTTCAATCTTCATGCGAGTTACAGACGCTCTGCGAACTATGGGAGATTCAACACCACGGGTACATGGAATTATCTACCGCACGTTGCTTCCTCCCTCCGTACCCACTCAACCTTGCTGTGTCTAACTCCTTCACTTTGTACATCGTCCTTCGTACTTACTCTCCCTCGCGTTTTCCAGCCGCACGGTCATCGTCCAACGTTAAAGACCGTCCCCCTTCTTGGAATGCTCGCAATTTTTTTTTACGATCCGCGTATTGATGCTTGACATGTCGGAGGGGTATGGTATGCTATGGGGAGAATTGGTTGTATGAATAGTACAGATTTAACTCCGGTGGTGCCACGACGATACCGAACGGTATTTTTTATGCTTGTGGCGTGTTTTGCGTTGTGGGGGCTACTCAACAATATGACGGATAATTTGGTGCCGGCGTTTCAGCGTATTTTTACGATAGACCAAGCGCGTGCCGGGTTGGTGCAGGTGGCATTTTACGGGGCGTATGCTGTATTAGCGATCTTCGCGTCCATACTTATTGAAGAATTTTCGTATCGGGTAGGGGTACTCATAGGGCTCGGGATATACATACTCGGGGCGTTGATGTACATTCCGGCGTGTATTGAACAAAGTTTTGATATATATTTTATTGCCATATTTGTAGTTGCCGGTGGTTGTTCATTGTTGGAAACGACCTGTAACCCGTACGTGATTTCTCTCGGGCCGGATAAAACTGCCGTACGTCGGTTAAATTTTGCGCAAGCGTTTAACCCGGTTGGTTCTATGGTGGGTATCGTGCTTGCGCAGCAGTTGATCCTCAGCAACCTCAACCCCGCCACCGCCGGTCAACGTGCCGCTATGCCGCCGGATGTCCGTTCACAAATTATTAACAGTGAACTCTTTTGGGTATGCGCTCCGTATGTCGGGCTCTGCGCTGTTGCCTTCCTCATCTGGGTCTCCTTTTTACGTGGTGAGCGAAGCGAGAAGGACGGGAAGGATTCCCGTGGTAGTGCTGTGTCACGTGTGCTTATAGCCGCTTTATTCGCGGTAGGACCACTCACAGCACTTTATTTTATTTTCCCC
>CAZJIH010000174.1:0-2578 GCA_964545935.1 uncultured Akkermansia sp.
GCATTAGAAAACCGATGCGCACCGATTTTGATGCTTGAAAGCGTCAGGCACATCCGTTACACACGCACTCCGTGAAGGATGCTTCCTCTCCGCATACGAGCGACACGAACCTTTGCTTCGTGGCAACACTCCCTCTCAAGAACGCGCGCCGAAATGCGCTGAATCACTGGCAGCGTATCGTTTGGGAGCGGTCAGGACCGACGCCGACGGAAGCGACGGGGCACCCGATGATGGCGGCGAAGCGTTTGATGTATGCGCGGCAATTGGGAGGTAGCTCGAGCCATGAAGCGCAGGAAGAAGTATCCTGCATCCAGCCCGGGAGGGTTTCGTAGATTGGGGAACAACGCTCCCAGTCGCTGATGAGAGCGGGTGGGTATTCTAAGACTCGGCCATCTAAGCGGTAGGCAGTGCAGATTTTCACTTCCGGGCAAGCGTCCAGACCATCGAGATTAGTCATAGCCATTTCATTGAACCCATTGAACATAGAGGAGTAACGCAACACGACGCCATCTGACCAACCGCAGCGGCGGGGACGCCCTGTCGTAGCGCCGAATTCTCTGCCGAGGTTGTGCAGATAATCAGCGAGCGAAGCATCTTCGGTGACAAAAGGACCTGCCCCGACGCGGGTGGTATATGCTTTACAGACACCGATGACTTTATGGATAGCCGAGGGAGGCACACCGGAACCCGTACAGCAGCCGCCAGCAGATGTATTGGAAGAAGTGACGAAAGGGTAAGTACCGAAATCTACATCGAGCATAGCGCCTTGGGCACCTTCGAAAAGGATACTCTTGCCGGTTTTAATCGCTCGGTGGAGGATAGGTATGGTATCCGTGATATGCGGACGCAATATTTCCGCCGCGTCCAGTACAGATTGTATAGTAGACACCGGGTCGACAACCGGGAAGCCGAGACGCAGCAATTCCTCGTTAGCGGAAGCGATACGAGTTGAGAGCACAGACCTGAGGTGCTCCGAGTCAGTCATGTCAGCCATACGAATACCGATACGGCGAACTTTATCTGCGTACGCGGGCCCGATCCCCTGCTTGGTTGTACCGATTTTGTGTTCACCCAGCGCATTTTCCTGAGCCGCATCAAGGTCTTTATGGATAGGTAAAACCACATGAGCGCGGTCGGAAATTAACAAATTCCGGGGGGAGATTTCCACACCTAGGTTGCGGAGGTAAGCGAATTCATCGACTAAAGCGGACGGGTTAAGGACAACCCCGTTGGCGATAACATTTAATTTATCTTTCCACAGGATACCGGAAGGAACCAAGTGAAGCACATATTTTTTACCGTGTGTAATGACAGTATGTCCGGCATTGCTGCCACCTTGACTGCGAATGATTATGTCAGCTCCTTCGGTAAGAAAATCTATTACCTTGCCTTTACCTTCATCTCCCCATTGGGAACCTATCACGAGTGTATTCATAATATATCAGAGTGAAAATTTACCTGCTCGGAAATCGTCGATCAACCCGATGAATTCGGAAAAGAAATACGTAGCGTCTCTCGGACCCGGCGCGGCTTCCGGATGGTATTGCACACAGAAAACCGGCAAACGAGAGTGGCGTAAACCTTCAACGGTACCATCATTGAGATTGATGTGTGTGACTTCGACATCCGGCGGTAAAGAAGCCGGATCCACCGCAAACCCATGATTCTGCGATGTGATGGCAACCTTCCCCGTACGCAGATCCTTTACGGGTTGGTTGCCTCCGCGATGTCCGAATTTTAACTTAAACGTACTGCCACCGAAGGCTAAGCCGAGTAGTTGGTGCCCCAAGCATATACCGAATATCGGAAGTCTCCCGAGTAATTTCTGAATTTCGGCATAAATAGACGGCAAAGCAGCCGGATCACCCGGACCGTTGGACAGAAAAATGCCGTCCGGGTGCATAGATAGAACATCCTCAGCTCCGGTATGCGCCGGCACAACCGTTACATCGAAACCCTCCCGCCGCAAGCATCTCAATATGTTACGCTTGATGCCGAAGTCATAAGCTACGATATGGTAGCGGACGGGCGGTAATTCGGCATAGAGAGACAAATCATCGGTAGTTTTATTAGGTACTTTCCACAGGCGCGACTCCCCTTCCCAGTGATACATTCGGGGTGTAGTGACCTCGCTGACAAAATCGCTACCGAGCATAGGCGGAGCGGATTGAGCGGCTTCAATTGCTTGGTGGATAGTGAGTTCTGATGAAAGGCACGCGCGTTGAGCGCCCCCGGTACGTAAAAGCTTGGTAAGTTTACGCGTGTCGACTCCTGAAATCCCGGGGATATTATGACGCGACATCCATACCGGCAAAGATTCCGAGCTCCGCCAATTGGAATGTCGACGCGCTATCTCAGCGACTACAAACCCACGGACATGCGGTTGCGACGATTCATCGTCCTCCTCGCATACTCCGTAGTTGCCGATGAGCGGATATGTCATGGTAACGATCTGTCCGCGATAAGAGGGGTCCGTAAGAATTTCCTGATAACCTGTCATTGATGTATTAAAACATGCTTCACCGGTTACCGTACGACACGCACCGAAGGATGTCCCCTCGAATATTGTTCCGTCTTC
>CAZJIH010000175.1:0-2542 GCA_964545935.1 uncultured Akkermansia sp.
CCTAGAATTTCAATCCTAAATCAAAAATCAAAAATCAAAAATGCGGAGGGGGGGAGGGCATCGAGCGAGCCTGCGGCTCGGCGGCAGGAGCAGCGGTTCACTGTGGCTTCACTTGTTATAGATATTAGCGGTTGAAGGAATATCGTGGGCAAGGAGAAAGCAGAGTGCTTCTGCCGCTCGGTTTATGGCGGGGGTAATAACTTCTTTTTCATCCGGGGAAAAAGAACCGAGGACATGCGAGATGAGACTTTTCCCTCCGTGGGAACCGATCCCAAGGCGTAATCGCGGAAATTTCTCGCTACCAAGGTGTGCGATAATTGACTTCATTCCATTGTGACCACCGGCACTACCGCCCGCTCGCAATCGCAAGGTACCCAGCGGCAGCGCAATATCATCATAGACCACTAACACCTGCTCCGGCGTAAATCGGAAGTATCGCATGAGTGCCCCGATACAAACACCGGAATCATTCATAAATGTTTGCGGTTTAACAAGTAATACACCCGGCCCGCGTGCGACGAGTCCCCTGTGCGCGGCATCTACCCCCCACTCCGCATTCAAGGAATCGGCAAAAACATCGAGCACCGCGAAACCTACGTTGTGTCGGGTACCGACGTATGATGCTCCGGGATTACCCAGTCCGGCTATAATACGTATACCCTCGCTCATGAACACGTCCCCTTGTCGAACAGTACAAGGCTGCGATTGACCGCATTGAGGTACGCGCGCGCGGACGCCTCCACTACGTCACTGGCTGCTCCCTTGCCGGAAACCGGACGACAACTCTCGCCGAATTGTACTTTTACCGACACCTCGCCCAAGGCATCCTGCCCGGCTGTCGTCGCTCGCACGTTGTAGTCTATCAATTCACCGCGAATCTTTGTAATACGATCAATGGCTTTGAAACAGGCATTGACCGGACCATTCCCTATGGCGCAGTCCGTATACATTTTACCATCTTTTTCCAAGGTAACCGTTGCGGTCGGTTTTGTAGAACTACCGGCAGTAAATTGAAGAAGATTCATCTTCCATTTCCCCGCATGTGTGTCTAATGAGTCGTTGACTAAAGCTGCCAAATCATCATCATACACAAACTTTTTGCTATCACCGACTTTCTTGAAACGTTCAAAAACATGGGTAAGTTCTTCATCCGAAAGCTCATGTCCGAGCTTCTCCAAACGTGCCTTCACCGCCGCACGTCCGGAATGCTTGGTGAGCGGTAATTCAGTTTCCCCCCATCCCACTTCGGCAGGATCAAGTACTTCATACGTTTCCCTTTTAGCAAGGATTCCATGTTGGTGAATACCTGAACTATGCGCAAATGCATTCTCCCCGACTATGGCTTTAGATCGTTGCACCACCATACCACTCATGCGCGATACCACGCGACTCGTCTTGACAATTTCACGCGTATTTGCTCCCACAACTTTGCTGCCAACCGGAAAACCGAAAGCTTCCGGTCGTAGCCTCAGGGCCATAATAACCTCTTCGAGTGCAGCATTACCCGCCCGCTCTCCTATCCCGTTAATTGCCCCTTCCACTTGCCGTGCCCCAGCTGCTACCGCCGCCAACGAGTTTGCTACTGCGAGCCCGATGTCATCGTGACAATGCACGGAAATGATCGCTTTGCGGATGTTGGGTACGTTATCGAGGAGGTAACGTATAATATTCGTAAACTCCGTCGGGGTAGTGAATCCTACGGTGTCGGGAACATTGATTGTTGTGGCGCCGGCTTCGATAACAGCTTCCATCACCTGCGCTAAATAGTCTAATTCCGTACGACTCGCATCTTCAGCCGAAAATTCTACATCGCTCACTAAACTCTTTGCCATTTTTACATGACGTACCGCCATCTCTAAAACCTCTTCCTTACTTTTCTTGAGTTTATACTCGCGGTGTAACGGACTCGTCGCCAAAAATGTATGAATACGTGCCCTATCCCCAGCCGGTGCTACAGCCGCTGCTGCCTGCCGTACATCATTTTCTACACAACGCGCCAACCCGGCTACCCGTGTGCTCTTCAGCGTACGAGCTATCGTCGACACCGATTCAAAATCTCCGTCCGAAATACACGGAAACCCCGCTTCGATGATATCCACCCCCAATTTCTCCAGCTGACGCGCCACTTCCAGCTTCTGCCGCAAATTCATCGATGCTCCCGGGCACTGCTCCCCATCCCGTAACGTCGTATCAAATATCAATATTTTATCATTCGCACTCATAACAGCCCCACATTGTACACCCTACTCCCAAAACATGCAAGCCAAATCTATAATTCACCACTGAACCGCAGTCCCTGAACCGCAGTCCTGCCCCAATGCCCGCCGCCCTGCCACATTTACGATTTTAGATTTTTGATTGACGATTGAAATTCTAGGCGCTGCCGTGGCGCTGAACCGCAGACCCTCCACAGCACACCCCGTTGCCCGCCCCCAACCCGCCCTGCCGCATTTACGATTTTAGATTTTTGATTGATGATTTAAGAAGCTAGCGCGCACCGTTGCGCGTATTGGGAGGGTAAGTTAGTTACGAAGCAAAGCTG
>CAZJIH010000176.1:0-2524 GCA_964545935.1 uncultured Akkermansia sp.
CGTTTGCTCACTACCTAGATGCGAGCGGTCGTGCCTGCCGCCGAGAGTATTGGCCGTTTATGCTTGTCTTCGGTACGATCTGGTGGTTCCTACTCGCTGCAACTTTCATTCAGGCGGGGGCTGCGTACATGGTACACGGGATTTGTAACGCCTACCTGCTTCGTAGTGCGGGAAGCGCGTATGCACTGCTTATTTTTGTCGATGGCTTTTTTGCTATTTCGTTCATATTAGCGCTCGCTATGGCACCCGGTCTCTTTTCTTTGCAGATCAGACGCTTGCATGATGTCGGTCTCCGCGGATGGTGGGCTTTTCTCCCGCCCGCTTTCTTCGCCTGTACTCTCATTTGTACAGCTATCATTGTCGCACCCATCATAAGGATATCAACGAATTTCGGCGCATCCACCGCTTCCGCTCTCTCCGAGGCTCTAAAATCCCATACAGAACCGGAGCTGTCCCAATGGCAGCACCCCTTAGAGGAATACTCCCCACCGGAATCCATCATCACCCTCTGCCAAACGTCCCTCCTCCTCTTCCTTATCTCCCTCCTCGTCCTTCTCGCCCTATCTGCCTGCAAATCAAATCAACCCAAAAATCTTGAGCCTTAACATATTTTAAGAACCTCAAAAAATATTTTTATCGACCGGTTCACTGAGGGAGAGATACCGAGTACGCAGGAGCGCGGAATCCCGGTGCCCCATCTCTACTTGCAGTTCATTGTAATTATGAAATGCTGCTAAGTGATGACTGGCAAAGGTATGACGCAAAACATCCGGTTGCCAAGGTACACCATCACTGCTCCACCCGGCGGCTCGCCGTACTCCTGCCCAATGCCTACGCCAATTATGCGGACACACCAATTCCGTGCTACTTACACTCTGCGGCGGTAGCATCTTCCGAGCTTTCCGAAGTAAACGTATCAGCGGTGGACGTAACGTAACCTGTCGCGCCCCTCCGGTTTTACTATGCTGCGGTAAAATACATATAACTCCCGCATCCACATGCACTTGTGCCCATGTAAGACGTGCCACTTCATGCGGACGTACCCCGGCGTATAGCATAATCGAAACCGCAGCCATGCAAATGCCATCTTTGTAGTGGACTGCCGATGAAAGCAAACTCTCAATCTGCGGCATCGTCAATATCTGTATGCTCTTTTCCTTAATGCTGGGTATCGGAACCGAATGTACAGGATTTTCATCACACCACCTGCGCCTTAATGCTATCGAAAATACACAACTAAGTGCCGCACGCGCTTTTTTACGTTGACTCGGTGTGTCGAACGCTTGGTTAATCCATTGCTCACACTCCTCACTCCGTATACTTCGTACCCGCCTATGAGAAAGCCCGGGACACTTCCGAAAAAACCGCCTCATCGTTTGCCCAAAGTCTTTGCGCGTTCGACTTCGACGCCCATTCTTGGCATCTTTCGTCGCTGTTACCGCCCGTTCAAGACTCACCGTCTTGCACCTCTTCTTCATCTCCGCCTGCCCAAGTTCCAAACATTTCTCCGCCCGTCTCAATTTCCCACCCCCTCGTTTCAATCCTTCCTGCACAAAATGAATAGCTTCGAGTGGGGTTACGCCCGTAGAACGCATGAGGATGATTAGCGCCTGCTCCTCCGGTGTCATCTTAAATTCTTCACTTTGCATGTCTTTCTTGGGGGGGTAAATAATTGATGTATCAGTGGGTTTCGTCAGTGTCGTTTTCCTAGAGTCTCGTATGCAAATCATCCCTCTGCCCGGTGACTTTCCTTTCACCGAGCGGCTCCTAGTTCATCTTCTCTTTTCAATAATTCTGCGGAAGTAACTGAAAATATGCCTTCGAATGCGCGCATACCGGACACTCCTCCGGCGCCTTCTTACCTACCACGATGTGTCCGCAGTTGATGCACTGCCATACGCAATCACCCTCGCGACTAAACACTAAGTCCCCTTCCACATTGCTTAGCAGCTTACGGTAACGTTCTTCATGGGCTTTCTCGATCGCCGCTACCCCATCAAAAAGCGCCGCTATCTCTTCAAAACCTTCCTCCCGTGCTTCCTTGGCAAAGGTCTTATACATATCCGTCCACTCATAATTTTCACCTGCCGCCGCATCTTTCAGATTCTCTGCCGTCTCAGGAATAGCTCCTCCATGCAACAACTTAAACCATATCTTCGCATGCTCTTTCTCATTACGTGCAGTCTCCTCAAAGAGTTGTGCTATCTGTACATACCCATCCTTCTTTGCCTTGGATGCATAATACAGGTACTTCGTATGCGCCTGCGATTCACCAGCAAATGCCGTCGCTAAATTCGCCGCTGTCTTTGTTCCTTCTAACGTACTCATGATATCTGCAAAAATGTGTGAGCCCCCATTCTACCACCCTACCCCAAAAATGCAAGCATAATTTTTTAGCAAAATTTTACATGACACACTGAACCGCAGTCCTGCCCCAATGCCCTCCCCCCCGCCGCATTTACGATTTTTGATTTTTGATTGACGATTTAAGAAGTTAGGCGCTGCCGTGGCGCTGAACCGCTGC
>CAZJIH010000177.1:0-2488 GCA_964545935.1 uncultured Akkermansia sp.
TAGCGGGCGTGATGCAATTTTTGCACGAACACGGTGTGCGTGGGTATGTAACAATGAACGTACTCATTTTCCCCGGCGAGATGGAATCCGCAATGCACAGTTTGGATGAATTAGAAGCAGCCGGCGCGGATGGAGTTATCGTACAGGACATGGGGTTGGCTTCCTTGATAGCAGAGCAAAAGCGTACCGGGAGGTGGAGCATGGAGCTTCATCTATCCACACAAATGACCGTGAGTAGTCCGGGTGCTGTACGTCTAGTAGATCAATGGTTTGCGCCGGAACAAATTGTTTTGGCGCGTGAGCTAAGTATACGAGAAATAGCGGCATGCGCAGCGGTTACAGATGCCCGGATAGAAGTCTTTTGCCATGGAGCACTCTGCGTAGCGTACTCCGGGCAATGCTTTACAAGTGAAAGTATAGGACAGAGAAGTGCCAATCGCGGAGAATGTGCACAGGCATGCCGCCTCCCCTATGCATTGGAAGTAGACGGAAACGTGAAGGAAATGGGTGAAAAACGCTATCTGTTTTCACCGCAGGATTTATGCGCTGTGGGGAAGATAGCCGAGCTGCTGCAAGCCGGGGTAAAGAGTTTCAAGATCGAAGGACGTCAGAAATCGCCCGAGTACGTAGCCGCTGCGGTGAAGGTATACCGACGCGCATTGGACGCCGCACGGAAAGGTGAAGAATATCACCCAAGCGCACACGACATGTATGCCATGCAGATGACCTTTTCACGCGGATTTTCCGTCGGGTGGCTTGAAGGTACGGACCATCCGCGCCTCACCCACGGACGATTCGGCAAGAAACGAGGTGTACTGCTCGGACGTGCGGAGAGATTTACGCCCGGATGCATCGTACTTGAGCGGGAACCTTCCGTACGCGTATTGCCCGGCGACGGATTTGTCATCGATGCCGGAACCGACCGAAATGAAGAGCAAGGCGGACGCATCGTGTGCGCAAAGGGACGCTGCCTTTACTACTATGAAAAAACGAGTAACCTGTACAGCGGGAATGTGGAACCCGGGAGCCTTGTATGGAAAACCTCCGACCCGACTCTACAAAAGGAGCTACAGGCGACTTGGGCACAGGTACGCGTTCCGACGGAACCCGCGCATACCCGATTGCATCTTCGGGTAAGCGGACGTGTAGGCGAGGAGATGGTGCTCCGATGCGGCGAAAAAATTGTACGCAGTAGGATGCCTTTGGAAGCAGCGCGGAAACACCCCGTCGATGAGCGGATTATACGCGAGCAAATCGGGCGACTCGGGGGCACGGGATACGTACTCGGCAGCCTGCGGTTCGCGGTAGAAGGAGAATGCATGCTCCCGCTATCGGAACTCAACCGAATGCGACGCGAGTTGGTGGCACAGCTGGACGCGGCGGGACCGACACAGCGGGAACCGCTCGCACTTAAACCGGTCACCTTCGAACAGGCGTCCGCTGAGTCCGGCTACGAGCTCAGTGTGTTGTGCCGTTCTTTGGAACAAGCTCGCGCGGCAGCCGCCGCCGGTGCGGATAAATTATACTTAGACCTACCGAATATGCGAGAATTACCTGTCGTAGCACGGCAATTGAGGGCAGAGTACCCGAGACTTCCGCTGTGGGGTGCAACTTTACGTATTCTGAAACCGGGGGAGGAAGGGTATTTCAAATATCTACATGCCATGGAACCTGACGGCGTGCTGGTGCGTAACCTCGGTGCCGCTCTCTATTGGCATGCGCAAAAGGTACCGATGGTCGGAGATTTCTCCCTGAATACCGCCAACCCGTACAGTCTGGACCTCTGGTTGAAATTCGGAATGGATGCATGTACCGTATCGTATGACTTAAATCTACAGCAAGTCAGCGCTTTACTCGCCTCCGGCGGTGCTCCTTTCTTGGAATTTGTGATCCATCGGCATACCCCCCTCTTCCACAGCGAGCATTGCGTCTTTTGTACCTTCCTCTCCGATGGGCACAACTTCAAAGATTGCGGACACCCCTGCGAACGCCACAGCGTACGCATCATCGACCGTACGGGTGCCGCGCATATCCTGTGCAGTGACGAAGCGTGTCGCAACACACTATTCAACGCACGAGCTGAGTCATTTTTCCGCTTTGTGCCGACTGCTCTGCGAGCCGGACTGCGTCGCCTTCGCATCGAACTCCCCAATGAAATAGCCACAAAGTCCACAACAAAATACCCTCAAAGTCTCCAATAAAATTACCTCAAAGTCTCCAATTTTTATTGACTTAGTTATGGAATCAGTTTATAATGAGTGCGCGAGCGAATTTGAAAAAAATATGAGGAAGAAAGTTTATAAGCCACGACTTTCGGATGAAGAAATGAAGCGGAGGCTGGAGAGTACCGGTGCATTACTGATAGAGGGAGCGAAGTGGTGTGGCAAGACGACATCCGCCGAGCAGGTAGCAAAAAAAGTCGTACGTTTCAACGATCCGGATGCACAGCCGCAAATACAAGCTATGCTCGAAGTATCGCCTCGACGTT
>CAZJIH010000178.1:0-2443 GCA_964545935.1 uncultured Akkermansia sp.
AACGTAATTTTCGATATATTTAGCGAGCATATCCCACTCGATATTGACCGGTGTATTCGGGGAATAGGACGGCATGATGGTACGTTGCCAAGTGTGGGGGGTGATCCAGAATTCGAGTTCGGAGAGGTGCGGGTCAATAGAAGCGATGGTGAGTGAGACGCCGTCCAGCGAGATACTACCTTTATCGATGACGTAACGCAGGGAAGGAACACGCACCCGCAGTATGTGATCTCGACCGGAGGGAGTGCAGGAGACTACATGACCCGTCGTATCGATATGACCGGAGACGAAGTGACCGCCGAGGCGCGCGGTGGGGAGCATAGCGCGTTCCAAGTTACAGAGGCTGCCTTCGTGAAGTTGACCGAGTGAGGTAACACGTAAAGTTTGAGCGAGCAAATCAAAACATGCGGACTCATTCTCGATGGCATCTACCGTAAGACAACAGCCGTTCACCGCAATAGAATCACCGAGTGCGAGTTCATGAATAAAGGGCATACGGACGGCGTAACGCGCACCATTGGCAATGGGGGAACACTGAGAGACAACACCTGTACATTCGACGAGACCTGTAAACATAATCAGAAGATGCTAAACATAAGGAAGACGATGATGGTGGGGACGAGGGCCCAGATAAAGAGTTTACCCGCGCTGATACCCGGTTTGAAATACTTACTGAGGATAGCTTGACCTGCCGGGTTGGGCGCATTGGCGATGACGGTGAGACCGCCGCCGGTAACGGCACCCGCCACCACAGCGTAACGGATAGCCTCCTGAATATTCGGCACTGTACCGGCAAGGAAAGTAACGGACGCATTGTCATTGAAAGCGGTGAGCACACTGGCCACACCCATAGTAGCTTCCGCGCCTAAATCCGCCAGAGTTTGCAACACCGGCTGCATCCACCAACCCTGAACCCCTCCCAAAATAAGTAACCCGGCTAAGAAAAAACCGACTAACAGGGGAACCTTGATAGAAAAAGTGTTTTGGTATTGCGGAGTAGCTATGGTAAAACCGAGGAAGAACATAAAGCCACCGAGGAAGATAGCCGGGTGGTGCGCGAAAGCAACCGTCCAAACCAAAAAGATGATGGAGATGATATACACCCAAAGGGGGATGGAATCTTGGCGATCTTCCCATGAGATAGGTACAGCACCTTCGGTGGTAACAGATTGACGCTGAACTTCCGCCAAACGCTTGAACTCTTTGGTAAAGAAAGAAAAATAAAGGAGGTTAGCCAATACGATGGCGGTCATGGCTTTCCATCCGAAATGCGTAAACATGTGCGTCATGTCCCAATTCCATTTACCGGCAACCATTACGATAGGTGGAGCCGCAAAATGTGTCAATGTACCACCGACGGAAACGTTGACGAAAAGTAGGGCTATAGTAGCGTAACACAAACCCGCGCTCGGACGTAATTGGTAAAACTTTTTGCCTAAAAGGATAGCGGAGAGAGTCATGGCAGCGGGTTCCGTAATAAACGAACCGAGGAGAGGCGCGATACAAAGTACGGAAAGCCACCATGCGGCCGGCGTACCTTTCCCGATCGATGCTCCGAATTTCAGTGTATTTTCCGCGAGACGATAGATGGGGCGAGATGAGGCAATGATCATGATTACGGCTACGAAGAGAGGTTCCGTGAAACTAGTATCGCGGTCGATGTAGCTCAGGAAATCCTCTAAAGAATAATAGTGTTGACATACAAAGAAGAAGGGGATAATCCAGAGTCCGAATACAACCTCCACTTCCCCCAAAAAGTGAAAGAGCGTAGAAATAAAGGAGACCGGGACACGCTGCTCCGGGTGTTGAATCCGAAAATTTTCCGTGCGTAATTTTTCTTTGTATCGTTGATCCAATTTATGCGCAATGCGTTGAAAAATAGGCACCAAAAAAGTATGGAGAATGGCAAGCAAAAAGACGAGTGAGGCTGCCGGGTTGAAGTTATCCACTTCCGCACGGTGCTTCAACTTTTCCCACAACCCCATGCCCTGCTCCTCCGCCGTGTACACGGATAAGGGTACCGGAAATCGACTGAATTGGTTACCTGCACCGGTGTAATGCGGTGTCCAAGCGGGTATCGGTCCGGACATAGTGAAATTTTCAACCGGTTTACCACAATCCGGACATGTTTTCCCCGGCACAGGCGGCATAAATTTGACCTTCATGCGGGCATGCTCCGCGGCGCTATGCCCGTCGTACGCATGGTGAGGGAAGGAGAGGTATTTGCGTAAAGATTCCGCACTCATAGCCTTAGCTGCTTCTCTCAATGCCGGACGTACCGAGTCGGGTATGTTTGCCGCTTCTATAAGTTGTTCCTTAATTTGTTCTTCCGATAATGCGGATTGTGAAGCCGTGGCAGAATTGCCCGGCGCACGGACAGCCACCGGCGAATCCGCCGGCACACCGACATCCTGTCCCCGACAAACTACGCTCAGCAGCAGGA
>CAZJIH010000179.1:0-2381 GCA_964545935.1 uncultured Akkermansia sp.
GGCGCATCGGGTTGTCGTGCTATCAGTGCGTGTTAGGTGCGGATGGGAGGACGGAATCGTAGGTGATGGCGAAGGAGCTACGGCAGCTTTCCGGGGAAGAGAAGACACCGGCGCCGGCAAAGGCATACATAGCTGCGCCGAGTACCGTACTTTCAGTGACTTTGGGGATACGGAGAGGGATACCCAGCATGTCCGCTCGCATTTGTGTTAATATTTTGTTTTTTGCACCGCCTCCGACTAAGAGTAAATCTTTTGCGGTGAAGTTACCTACTTGTTCAAGTTTACGGAGACGCTGCATGAGGCGGAGTGTGAGAGCTTCCAGAGCGGCTCGGTAGATATGCGCACGGGTACGTCCTAAAACGAGACCGCGAATGCAACCCGGTGTGGGGTCGCCGGGGAGGAAATCCGGGGAAAGCGTAACACCGTCGCAGCCCGGGGGGACAGCGGCTGCCTCCGCGTCCATGGTGTCGTAATTTTCGTTTCGGTAGCAGGTATCTTTCACCCACTCGATGATGCCGCCGGCCAACCATTGCAGCCCGGGGTTAAGCAGCCCGGGGTGGCTGTCGTACTCTACCGTCGCACCGGCATCGTAGTCCGCATCGCTCAGCTTGGCATGCGCTGTGCGAAGCATCAGAATTTCCCACGTACCGCTGGAAAGAAAGGGTTGGTTCTCCTGCACCCCGCTTCCGAATAGGGCAAATTGCGTATCGTGACCGGTTGAAACGAGTGGTACGCCGGCAGGTAGCCCCAGCTGCTCGGCAGCCGGCTTTGTCAACGCGCCGATTACATCACCGGCATTGACCATCGGCGCAAAAAGTGATTCTCGTACCCCTACGGCAGTTAAAATTTCGTTTGACCAGCTACCTGATTCAAGGTCAGTCATTTGCGAGGTACCCGCCATGGTGCGGTCCGTCGCTGTTTTTCCGGTAAGGCGATAGGCTAAGATGTTAGAAATGAAGAGCCAAGCATGGGCTTTAGAAAGTAATTCCGGGTGATTCTCGCGCAGCCAAATGAGTTTGTAGATGGTGTTGAAGGCGAAGTCGCCCACGCCGGAGATAGCACTCAGCTTTCGTGGGCTGATATATTTGCTGATATTTTTCATTATCAAAGCAGTACGCGGACATTTCCAAGAGATGACCGGGTAGAGGAGCTTGCCGGCGGCATCCACGAGCGCACCGTCCACTCCGAAAGTGGTGATGGTAACTGCCCGCACATGGGATGCACCGTTGCAGGCAGACAGAGCTTCGCGCGAGCATTCGGCGAGCTGCGATAGGATGCGGTCCGCATTCCACACGTGGTAAGAAGCATCTTCCGCCCCGGGGTCCGTGGCATTGGCGCGACCTGCCTTCGCAAGTATCTCGCCGTGTTCACTTACAACCATGGCACGCACATTTGTGGCACCGCAATCCAAACATAGTACGGTATTCATTTTAATTGATTGAAGGTAAAGTTATAGTATGACATATAAATTAACAACTCCTCACGAGCTGAGATTTTTTAGGTGGGGAGTAAATTTCGCGGTAAACCGGTCTGTATTTCAAGCGATCATTTTTGAGGTCATCGATGTGTTGCAGACCTGCCGCGATATACTTGGCATCTAACTCCGTACCCCAAGCGAAACGATTATTTTTGAGAGCCGCGATGAGGGTTGACGCGACACCGGCAAAGGGATCATACACGGTATCTCCTTCATTTGTAAGAGCTAAGACATATCTCTCACATAATTCGATGGGGAATTGGCAGGGATGTATGGTTTTTTCCGGGTGATTGGATTTAACATTGGGGATATCCCATATTTCTGCTTCCCAATCGGCAACAACACGATTCCATGTCCACACATCTTCCGGATTTTTTCCCAACGGGTTGCAGGAGAACTGACCGATTTTTTCCCCCTTAAAATACTTTTTTTCGGGATATTTTGCCGGAATTCTTACCGGATCAAGGTTAAAGGTGTATGCATCAGACTTTGTAAACCAAAGTATTGTTTCATATCTACCGGAAAATCGATTTTTGCACTGTAAGCCGTGTCCGAATTTCCAAATAATTCTGTTCCGTAGCTTTAAGCCGAGGTCCTTGAACACCGAATAAAAAAATATATCTAAAGGAAAAACTTCCCCTTTAGTTGAATTTGAACGTTCTATGTAGTTACCGACCTGCCAACATATTGAACCGGAAAGTGAGAGGACACGAACTAATTCCTCGCAGATAGGACGCAGCAGGTCGAGGTATTTCTGAATACTCATCCGCGTTTCGTATTCTTTACCTATGTTGTAAGGCGGGGAAGTGATTACCAAATCAACGCTTTCACTTTGCTCCTTTTTCAGAAATTTCAGAGCATCCGTATTTTCATACCTGAACGGTAGTATTTCCATAGTTCACGC
>CAZJIH010000180.1:0-2365 GCA_964545935.1 uncultured Akkermansia sp.
ATCATAGCCGGGGTACTGGCGTATTTGCTGAATCCGTTGGTCAATTGGGTGCAGGAACACATCAAATGGCCGCGGACTTTAGCGGTATTGGTTGTGATGTTGGGGGCAGGGGTTATGGTTGGGGTATTCGGATGTATCATTGTGCCGCCGTTGATGGAACAGACGCGGGATTTGATAGAAAAGCGGGATAAATTGTTAGAAAATGCGGCGCGTGCCGGTCAGGAATTTTTGGAAAACTCGCACATAGCACAGACGGCGGTGGACCTTGCGTATGAACGCATGCAGGCAGACAAAAGGGCGGCTGCCGGGGGGCAGGGTAGTGTGGTAGAGCAGGAGGGGGCAGAGCCTAAAAATTATACCGAAAAATTGTTGGCTGTACTCGGGCACCATTCGGAAGATTTAATGCGGATAGGATTTCGATGGTTGACAGCCGGTACACGAGTTATCTACGGATCGGTGGGATTGCTCATCGGGATAGTGCTCATACCGGTATTCCTCTTTTACTTTTTGCAGAAAAGCGAGGATATCAAAGACCAGTGGCACATGGTACTACCGTTGCGAGCATCGCTTTTCCGCGATGAAGTAGTCGGTACACTCCACGACATCAACGATTACGTCGTATCCTTCGTACGCGGGCAGATGCTGGTGAGCATCATCGATGGCGTTTTGCTTGGTTGTGCGTTGAAAATCATGGGGTTACCGTATGCCATAACTATCGGAGCGGCGGCGGCGTTGCTGGGAGTGATACCGTACATCGGGATGATCACCACGAGCATCCCGGCTCTGCTGCTCGCATGGGGGCATTGGCACGATGCCGGGCATGTGGTGGCGGTGTTGGCTATTTTCCTGACAGTAAGTCAATTTGACGGATGGATACTGCAACCGAGGATACTCGGGAGTCGTCTGCACATGCACGACCTCACCATCATGTTTTCCGTGTTGTTCTGGGGAAGTATACTCGGCGGCATCGTAGGAGCTTTGCTGGCTGTGCCCCTGACAGCTTCGCTCAAGGTGCTCTTTACGCGCTACGTATGGAAAACGGTAAGCCATGATAATAAAGGAACTGCGGAGACTGATACGGAAACAGCCGCGATAAAAACATGAACATCTACGGCGGACAGGATTGGCGGCGCATCGAGCAGCTCGCGCTCGAAAAAGGGGACTGCACATCCGCTGAATTGATGGACGAAGCGGTTTGCGCGGCGGGGGAACGATTGAGGCAGGACGCGCAATTCGTAGAGGCACCGGTGACGTTTCCGCAGGTCATCGTGTATGCCGGCAAAGGGAAAAATGCCGGGGATGCCATAGGGGTAGCGCGGGAGTTGGGGTACAGGGAAATTGCGATACGCTCGGCAAGCGCCGAGACCGAGATGGCGGAGGAGACACGGCGGCAACTCGCAAAAACAACCGCGTGCGCGAAAGTAGCGCAACTCGATGACATACCGGCACCCGCGAGTGGGGGTACCCTGATTATCGATGGCTTGCTGGGGAGTGGGGCACGAAGGGAATTATCGCCGAGATATGCCGAATTGACCGCGGAGATAAATCACCTGCGGGCACATACGGCGCATAGTTGCGTGCTGGCGGTGGATAGCCCGACCGGGCTGCATGTCGATGAAGGAACCGCTTCACCCCAAGCCGTACGTGCGGACGCGACCCTAGCCATCGGGTGTGTGAAGAAAGGCTTGCTCGTAGACGGCGCGGAAAATTACGTTGGGCGGCTGATATGCGTGCCCCTGTCCATATCCGGGTCAAGGGAAGACCGAGAAAGTGTGGCGGACGAAGAGATGCTCACCTTGCTCCCGCAGCGCGAGTACAACTGCTACAAAAATCGCGTCGGGAGGGTACGCATTGTAGCCGGTTCGGTGGGGATGCTCGGAGCCGCGCAAATGTGTGCGCAGGCGGCTATGCGCGCAGGGGCGGGACTCGTGGAGTTGTATTGTTTACCGACTGTGTACGAGTTACTTGCTGTACGAGTTGCCCCGGAAATTATGGTACGCCGGGTCAATAGTTACGCGGAAATACCCGTGGAAGGAGCGCAGGCTCTGCTCATCGGTCCCGGAATGGGAGTGCCGGATGCCGGTAACTTACAGAACCTGAAAGAATTACTCGCGAAAGTGAGATGCCCCGTGGTGGTGGATGCCGATGCCTTACGGCTTTTAGCGGCGGGGGAGTTACCCTTCCCCGAGCATGCCATCCTGACACCCCATGCGGGCGAAATGCGACAACTTTACCCGGAATACGACACAACCTCGCGCGTAGACGCAGCGCTCGCATACGTGAAACAACACCCTTGTACGCTCATACTCAAAGGAGCACGTAGTATCTCCACCGACGGCGTGCGCGTCGTTTACAACAGCACCGG
>CAZJIH010000181.1:0-2364 GCA_964545935.1 uncultured Akkermansia sp.
GTTCAATTCCACATCATTCTACCCCTTAAGGTGACTTGAATGCAAGTCTTTATTTTCAGATATCCGAAAATTTTTCGCATTCGGTTCGTGGGAAATGGCTGACTTGTGTTGCTGCCGGGCAACGCGGGGGAGGTGGGCAAGAATGAAGCCAATTCAAAAAAAATCTTGAAATGGATATGATTTTATTCTGGACATCTTGTTCTAAGTGGTGTAAACTGAGCCCTGCGGCTGAAACGAGTTGCACTGAGTATGAATCAAGAACGATATTACTATTCTCCGGATGCCGGTGCAAGTTGGGTTGGACCCTTTGCGCAGCAGCAATTGAACGAGTTGCGAGCAGCCGGGATTATACAACCCACCTATGTTGTACGTTCCGAGGGAGGGGGAAATGCACAAACTGCCCCGGAACCAAACCAAGTCTCCTTGGCGGCACAGCCTTCGAATGTGCAAGGGGCTCAGTTTTCCGCGGTGGCGGAATCTCCCGAAAATGCTATCTACGTAATGTTCGGGACCATGCAGGTTGGCCCCCTGCCCTTTGCACAGCTCGAGCAATTGGTGGCTGCCGGTCAGGTAACGGATGCGTCCATGATATGGATGCCGGGTATGACACAATGGCTACCGTACGGGCAGGTCAAGCAAGTGTTTGGAGTTCAACAATCTCCGGGAGCTCCGGGGGGGAAAGGGAAAAGTGTTGCACAGAGGATGATGGATACTGTGGCAAAGGTAAATACCATGATTTCTACTGCCGCCGATCTGCATAAATTGGAAAATTTTTCATGGAAGAAATTTTTCGGGGAAGTGTTTCGCAAGCATCCCGACGAAGATGTGTACACGATATTCCAATGCGGCACGCCTTCTTCGACACCCACCATTGATCAGGTGAACGACGAATGGCCATCACCGTGGATGTTTTCCCGTTTCCTCTTCTGCGGTCTGGTACTCTTCATCGTGTTTGCATGGTTGTTCGAAAAAGGGATGTTACAACTCGCACCGTTTTATTGCATCACCGGTGCACTCTTTTTCCCCCTAGCTTTGTATATCCTCTTCTTTGAACTCAATGTCTGGCGTAATATATCCATGTACAATGCGGTGCGATGTATAACTGCCGGCGGAATCGTAGCGCTTGTTATGATTGTCCTTAAGGGTGAAAAGATGGACTGTTGGTATCTGCAAGCACCTTTTCTTGAGTACATAAAGTTACAGGCGGCTCTTCTTATTGGTGCACACCTCGTGAAAATACGCATGAACCGCATTCTGCCCGGCATGCTCTTAGGCTGCGCGGTGGGTGGGGGATTGGCAGTCATCGATTGTGCAGCATCTTTATTCGCAGAATTGGAAAAAAATGAGGGAAACACGGAGAATATGATATCTTACCTGATAGGAACTTGTTTCGGTGCATTCCTAGAAGTTGTTTTCACTGTCATCACGGTCGGGGCTTTTTGCAAGGTACAAGCACTACGCGAACAGGAACATGGTCAGGGTGAGTCTAAATACGTTAATGCCACCATGTTTGATGTGAGGTTTCTAAGTATTGCCGTGGTACCGTTAGTACTTCATTTCCTGCTTGATTGCTTGGGTCAATACCCCAGTGAAAGCCCTTGGTACGGTCTTACACTTTTGGCGGCGTTCATTATCTTCTCGATTTTTTCATGGTGGATAGCCATGCGACTCATTCAGCGCGGCATTGACCAAGTACGAGAGGAGAAGGAGCAAGCGCTGTCATCCATACCACTCCCGCCGCAAGGGGGTGGTGAAATGCCACCGGTGCAAGGTGGTGTGTGATATTCTGGGTTCCCCATGCGGAAAAAGTATTACTATCAGGAAGGCGGAGAGGTAAAGGGGCCGGTGAACATTTGTTGTGTTTTCAAATGAGTGATGTATGGTGACGTATTTATTTCGGGAAATGCGAGTAGTCCGGGTTGACATCGCGCGTACTTTGTGATACAAGTAGTGGTGTTATGAGACGTGTATTATATGCCGTTGTAGTGGTAGCGGTAGCGTTGGTGGTGTACTACTGCTTTTGGTCCGGTGGACCGACTCCGCAACAGGAAGCGGCTATCAATAGGGCGTACCTCGCGTGCGCGGAGGAAGTTGATAAATCGGCTGACGAATTGGAGACGTGGTATATGAGTTACACGAAGGGACCCACAGAGAAAGCTGCGGATGAATTGGTTGGGTGGAAAGCCAAGTGGATTACGTTGACCGGGACAGAAAAAGAGCGTAGGGCACACGCTCGGGAAGTCATGCGGAAGTACCTGTTTACGGAGGATTCCGTTAAAAAACAGGTGGCGAGGCGGGTCGCCGCGGTTATGGTGGAGTGGCGGGATATAGAAAATAATTTAGCGATAGAAACGGGGTGTATGT
>CAZJIH010000182.1:0-2342 GCA_964545935.1 uncultured Akkermansia sp.
CGGTCGATAAAATTCGATGCTTTGTTACCCGGGAATTGCAACGCACATGGATGGGTGCGGTACCCTCCCCTATCACCGGTATGGAGGGTAATAAGGAATTCCTCGCTTGGCTGAAATAGTACCCCCCTGCCCCACCCGCCATGTTCGGATATTGATTTGAGCAGAACTGAAAATTGCAATCATCATTGCCCTGAACAACGTATAAGTTTTCTTGATATAGGAAGTGTCCGTTGCAATTTAAACTTGTGAGTGGATCAATCTGCGGAACATGTATGTAAAAACAAGACCTACAGCAAGCATGATAACGCCTAAAAACAACAAAATTGTCGGTAAAAGATACAATTCATCGAAAGAATCAATTGTTGCCTCATTCGGATTATCCGGATGTACCAAAATATCAATTTTATCTCCTTTGACATATTCCGGAGGATAACTTGCTCCGGAACTCTTTCCTGTTCTACTTTCATTGGTATGCGGAGTCTCATACTGAAAGACAGTGTAAAGGCATTGAGGCATCTTGGTTTGGCTATTCGGGTTATTATCGGCTTCATACCCTACAACTGTGGCTGTAACTTTTTCACAATTTGCCTTCCAATGCATCCGATATCCCGCAATGCACCCTCCGACTGTAAACCACACGAAAGCAGCATAAATGCAAGAATTGCACCTACCTTAAAACCCGGTATAAACCACGTACGCATAACGCTCTCATTGTATGACGATTTTCAATAAATGCAAGATTTTTTTACGAAGGTTGATGTGTCGCCGGGATACGCATTGCCTCAAAAATAGAGCGACATGCAAGATAATCAACAGAATAAGATTGGTTGTGTATATACACATAAGTGTCATCTTGTTATATCGCGGCTTATCCATCTGCCATTGTGCGGATTGTACTCCCTAAAATTATAATACACCACCCCCGACTCCTCATCGTGAAATTCTCTGCTCTGACGGGTAGGCTGTTCCATATTTCCGTCTGCCGTCACTCCACCGCAGGGTGTACAAGTGTATAGCGTCCGGATGCAGTCCGTTTGCCCATAGACTTCGATGTTTGGGGTGCATGAGTTTTAGGAAGCCGTGTACGGAGCACGGGGTATTTCCGTGGGCAAAGGATTACGAAGAAGCCAAGCCGATTTTTGCCAAAGCCGTAGACTTAGGCATTAATTATTTTGACACGGCGAACGTGTACCGGTTGGGTACCGGTGAACAGATAACCGGGAGACTCATCCGCGAATTCGGACTTAATCGTGACGAAATCGTGGTGGCGACAAAGGTGCACTTTGCCATGCGCGAAGGCAGACCGAACGGTGCAGGTTGTTCACGTAAAAATATCCTAGCCGAAATCGACCACAGCTTGCAGAGACTCGGTTCGGATTATGTCGACCTCTACCAAATTCACCGTTCGGACCACGAAACGCCGCCGGAGGAGATCATGGAAGCATTGCATGATGTCGTGAAAAGCGGCAAAGCTCGATACATCGGTGCGTGTACAGTGTTTGCACGGGAATCAGAGTGTCTCAATAACATAGCCGAGCGGCACGGACGGACGAAATTTGTTTCTATGCAGTGCCGGTACAATCTCATTTATCGCGAGGAGGAGCGAGAGGTACTTCCGTTGTGCCGCGACCGCGGGATGGCCGTTGTTCCGTGGAGTCCGCTGGCAGGCGGACGCTGTGCGCGCCCGTGGGGGACGCAAACGGCACGAACTGCCATTGACGGAGTTTCTCCCATGGTGTGGAATGCCACAGCCGCTCAGGATAAGCCTGTAGTGGATGCTTTGGAGAAGGTAGCACGTACGAACGGACACAGCATGGCGCAGGTTGCTTTGGCATGGATGCTGAGCAAACCCGGCATCACTGCACCTATTGTAGGCTGCACGAATCCCTCACATATCGAGCAGGCTGTCGCCGCATTGGATGTAACACTTTCGCCGGAGGAAATCACCGCACCGGAAGCTCCCTACGTACCTCATCATAAATCCGGCGCATTTCAGATTTTGACCGAAAACTACTCACTGCTTTGCCGAAATGCGGATCGAAATTCCGGACGCTTCCGTCGGCGCATGTTATTGAAGCCGGTTTCGATATAAGGTCAAGGAGCACAACGTACTCCGGGGGGGGTCACACGTGGCGGGACGCGCAACGGAGCGCGCACTATTCTCAATCAAAAATCAAAAATCAAAAATGCGGCAGGGGGGGGAGGGCATCGAGCGAGCCTGCGGCTCGGCGGCAGGACTGCGGTTCAGCGGTTCATGTACAGCGCAAAAAGGTGCGCCACCCGCGCAGCTTCATCCGGAAACTTGCGTCCGTATGCGGCATCCACGGCTGCATCCAGTGCTT
>CAZJIH010000183.1:0-2325 GCA_964545935.1 uncultured Akkermansia sp.
CCTGCACCCAATTGACCAACGGATTCAGCAAATACGCCAGTACCCCGGCTATGATAACCGGTAGTAACACAGATTCTAACGCTATAAACGCTTTTACAAATCCATACAGCACACCGCATGCTACCATTACCAAAAAAAGTATACACGCCCACGTTGCTGCATGCCAGCACGCGGCTCGTTGAAATGGCGTGGGATATCTCTTTTCCATGACCTCTTTCACCCCATTTTACTCGCTTTTTCGTCCCCGTCAACACCAATTTTCTCAATCTCAAAATTAAAAAAGACGAAACCTCACCTGTCCCGATAAAATTTTCAAAAATCGCCACGTTGTTCATTCCATGCGTGTTACAGACGCCCTGCGTACCGAGGAGGCTCAAAGCTCATATCTTTCTTGGGACAGATGTGAGACGGAACACCGGGGTAAAGCAAAAATGGGAAAAAGTTTTGACAAAGGCGCGGAGATGTGAGATGATGGCGGCTGGGGGTAGGGTGTGAATGTTACACGGAAACAGGCTATTTTACTTTATCTGCCGGCTGAAAACGGCGGCGAGATGAGTAGTATCGGTCTTCAGAGGCGGTTATTTTTTTTAACGGAGTTGGAAAAACAAGCCGGTGTGGTTCCGTCTTTTGACTTTTATCCGCGTTCGGACGGATTTTTTTCGTTTACTGCTGCTTATATGATTCAAAAGCTGCAAGCAGCGGCGTACATTCATAAACGAGGAAACATTCTCAGTTTGAATGAGTATTGCACGTTACCTAAGCTTCCCGGCGCGGATCAGATACGCATCGCACAAGTGGTGCGGGAGACACAGGGTGCAAGTGATGAAGAGCTCAAGTTGCGAGTCTATGTTCAGTATCCATCTTATTCAATTAACAGTCAATGCCCGACACAGTTTCCGGCAGCAGATAGGGTAGCATCGCCGCGCACCGAAGAGAGCAAGTCGCGTCGGCATGACACTAGGGGGCTCTTCACCATCGGGTACGAGGGAATGAGCATCGAAAGATTTTTTAAACTCCTTGCACAAGAAAGAATTACGTATCTCTGCGATGTAAGGCGTGTGCCGTTCAGTCATAAACTCGGCTTTTCAAAGGAACAGCTCAGAGAACTTGCGCGTGAGATGGATTTTCACTACCTACACCTACCCGAGCTCGGTATAGCGAGTCACAGGCGCAAACGGCTTGAAACTCAAGAGGATTACGACCTTCTATTTGCCGAGTATGAGGCACAGGATTTACCCGGAATGGAAGCCACATTGTGTAAACTTGCGCGCATGGTTGAGGGCGGAGAACATATAGCCCTAATGTGCTTTGAAGCAAATATACGGCAGTGCCACAGGCGAATCCTTGCGGAGCGTTTATCGGAAATGCTCGGGTGTACGTATCATAATTTGACTGATCTACCATATCCCGTTGAATGCCAGAAAGAATTACCCTTTTAGTACTAGCACAAACTGAACCGACAATTTCCCGAAAATATGTTGAAACTGTGTGCACAGCGGGAATTACGGAGGAGCAGAGCTGGCTGCGTCTTTACCCTATCCAAAAACGGGTAGCCGGGCAAATAGCTGCTTACGGGAAATATGATTGGATTGAATGTGAAGTGTACCACAGTAAAAATAACAAGGATGTTCGGCGTGAGAGTCGGCATGTGTACGCAGATACGATACAAAAAGTGGGTTCGATGACAAAGGGAGGCAAGCCGCTGCTCCTGCCGCCCCGCCCCAATGCCCACCACGCCTTCCTCCCCTCCGCATTTTTGATTTTTGATTTTAGATTTTTGATTTGCAAATAATGCGCGCTCCGTTGCGCGTCCCTCCACGGAAACGAGCCCGCCCAACGCAAGCGGTGCTTCTTGGCTTTGCTTCGTAACTAACTTCCAATCCTTGCGCCACGGCAGCGCCTGACTTCTTAAATCATCAATCAAAAATCTAAAATCGTAAATGGGGCAGGGAGGATTGGGGGAGGGCAACGTGGTGTGCCGTGGAGGGACAGCGGTTCAGCCCCCCCGCATTTTTTGATCTTTGATCATAGCCATCCAATAGAAAACCATGCGATTGCCAATTTCCCCGGACGACATCTCGGATATTCGCATCTATTCGCTCAAAACCATGTCTAAACCCATCTTTTTCTGCAAGGATTAACCATCCTAGAAATGACGCGGGCTGTATCATCCGAAAAGTGGTTCTATTGGATGGCTATGATCTAAAATCTAGGATCGTTTAAAAGTGGAATGATAGAATTGACTTTTTCCGAAATCGGTGTATAATCGCGCCAAATGCCACGTATTCCTTCTCTGACACTGCCGACCGATAATTTCGAGGAGAT
>CAZJIH010000184.1:0-2236 GCA_964545935.1 uncultured Akkermansia sp.
ACGAGGGAGCCGGTACGTTCGCGCACACGTCGTATTCGAGCCCGAAGCTCGTCCTTGTATGATTCGAGGTCAGGTAATTCA
Organism: uncultured Akkermansia sp.; assembly: GCA_964545935.1. Lineage (GTDB taxonomy): Bacteria > Verrucomicrobiota > Verrucomicrobiia > Verrucomicrobiales > Akkermansiaceae > Akkermansia. The sequence goes on from CAZJIH010000184.1 coordinate 82, forward strand.
CGTTGGGCGACACCGGAGATGACGGCTGCCTGAGCTATAGCCGGACAAAGGAAGGTAATCATCCGCGGATCAAAGGGTTTAGGGATAACATAATCTCTGCCGAAGGACAGCGGGACACCGTCGTTGGCGTCAACTACCTCTTGAGGAACCGGACAGCGCGCAAGGTCCGCCAGTGCACGGGAAGCAGCTATTTTCATAGCTTCGTTGATAGATGTCGCCTGCATATCCAATGCGGCACGAAAAATGTACGGGAAACAACTCACATTGTTGACTTGATTAGGCCAGTCACTGCGTCCGGAACCCATGATACAATCGGGGCGTACCTCTTTTGCTTCTCGGTAAGTAATTTCCGGGTCGGGGTTAGCACAGGCAAAAATGATAGGATTCGGCGCCATGCAGGCTACCATTTCCGGTTTAAGAAGTCCTTTCCGCGAGAGTCCTAAAAAGATATCCGCACCCCGTAAGGCAATCTCTAAAGTACAATCTTCACTCTGTGCGAACATCGCCTTTGTCGCGTGCAAATCGAGACGTCCTGTATGAATAAGTCCTTTAGAATCAAACATGAAAATATTTTCACGACGGATTCCGAGTGCCATATAAAATTTAGCGCAGGCGATACCGGCGGCACCTGCGCCGCAGACTACACAACGCATATCCTGCAACATCCGCCCCGTAAGGTACGCGGCATTCAAGAGAGCCGCTCCGGAGATTACAGCTGTACCATGTTGATCATCGTGAAAGACCGGGATATTCATTTCTTCCCGTAAACGCTGTTCTACGTAAAAGCATTCCGGTGCTTTGATATCTTCGAGGTTGATGGCTCCGAATGTCGGTTCCATCGCTTTTATCACTTCTATGAGTTTTTCCGGCTTCGTTTCGTCCAGCTCAATGTCAAATACATCAACATCAGCGTATATTTTGAAGAGTACCCCCTTTCCTTCCATCACGGGTTTTGCGGCACGGGCACCGATATTACCCAAACCGAGCACCGCGGTACCGTTGCTGATGACACCCACGAGATTGCTGCGCCCGGTATACAGTGCGGCTGTTGCCGGATTCTGAGCAATAGCGCGGCAGGGAGTCGCTACCCCGGGGGAATACGCTAAGGTAAGATCATCTATGGAAAAACATGGTTTACACGGGAGTACTTCCAACTTCCCCGCACGTGGGTTAGCATGGTATTCAAGTGCTTGTTGTTCAATGGTGTTTTTCATACTGATTGATGAATGATTTTTGATATGTGAGATTATAACTTTTTCCACTCGATGGATGCCAGTAATTTGTCGAAGCCTAAACCTGTACCCGGCGGCACACGAAATTCGGGCGATATATCCATACCCAGGACTTCGGAAAAAGCATTCGGTCGGTACACATACTGGGTAACCAGACCGCACAGAGGGATTTGCTCCTCCGGTTTCCCCGTGTAATAGGAAGCGGCGCAAAATGCAGCCCAACTCTGCCCGAGCGGGTGGTCCAAATTTGTTGTAAATACAGGCAATCCGGTATTGCTGTGGTGACGTGCCGGTTTAACAATCCGCATCATCGGACGATTGGTGCGCTGCGGTATGGTTTTTTCATTGCGTAAGGGAGTATCGTATCCCAATGGTATTCCGGCATCTTGGAGCATCTGCCACTCCCGTACATCGTAATAACAGGGGTCTTCTATAAAATCTATACGCTCCCGCAGGGCTTTAGGTAACATTTCCCAAAATTTCAGAGTTTCATCGGCAGATAGGGTGCAATCGAAGTCTACTCGCCACTTCCATTCGGGTACCATGGCTGCTAAATTAGTGAGACGCTCTACAGTTGTCGCCAATTTCGGGATAACTTTAATTTTCCCTACACGAAAGCCTTTTTGATGCAAGTCGTAAACCTGCGAAGGCGATACGCTTACCGTCAATGTGGCATGACTTCGCGGTACTCGTAACCCTTCAAAGAGACTTTTCCCAGCAGCACGCGCAGCCCCGTCCGTCTCCATACATTTCATCGCTCGTTCCCCCAATAACAAGGGTGCCCCATCGCGCAGTGCGTCCATCTCATACTCCAAGGGTGAATCTCCGAGCTCCGGCCAACTCTGCAAACACGCATACCCACCGTTCTCTCCTTTCAGTAACACACCTTCACGAGGCTGTGCCGCTGCCCGTGCACTTAATGC
>CAZJIH010000185.1:0-2214 GCA_964545935.1 uncultured Akkermansia sp.
CTGTACAAACCCTGCTCCTTCGGTATAAACGTACTCATTGAATGTAAGGAAATATAAAAGTTGATAAAGGAGACCGGTATCGGATTTGCCGAGGGAGGGGAAGCAGAAGTATTCGAAACACCCCCGCTCCCCCCGTGCGTAACAGGATTCGTCCCCTACCACGGGTTACTGCAACCCCGGAAAAAATGTGAATCCTACGCACAAACCGTCAACCGGTTCCTCAGCAAACTGATCGTTAACTGTGTGAGACAAACCACGGGGAGCAAATACCCCCGTGCCCCGCCGAGCAAATTGTACAGAAAATACGTAAAAAACGCAAGCAAAATTTTTTAAGATTTCGGAAAAAATTTCCGTCCCTGTCCCAATAAAATTTACGAAATTTGCCACGATACCGCACCTTTTGCGATTCCCGCGCATTTCCTCGCCGCAGAATCACCGCTCAATGTCGGACAGCAGCCTCCCCTAAAACAGACACGCTCCCCAAGAGTAACCCCCTTTTTACCCCCCCTATTCAAGTCTATCCCTTTCGGCTTGTCAAGAAAAAATTTTGATTTATCAATAAGTTGCGGATTTTGCTTCCACCTGATTCCCCCCAGTTTTGCTACGAAGTATAAGATTCGAACTTATGACCCCATCCGTGTGAAGGATGTGCTCTACCACTGAGCTAACTTCGCACTATGAACGTGACCCCGTCACGGAGCTACCCGGCGCATTCTAGCAGAGAATCACCGAAAGGTCAAGACATTTTTTTTAGAGTTGACGAAAATATCCGCATCAGCCTTTACTCGCCTCATGGAAATTGTGATAATTGCCGCTACGCCACCTCCCGCGCGCTCCCTTGCCGCAGAGCCGCCGCCCGCCACTAAGCTTTCGATTTTATTCGGACAGGTGCAGGGGTTCAGAACGGTATCTCATCGTCCATATCCTGCGGTTCCGGGACAGGACCTGCCGGAGGACGCTGTGTATATCCACCATTATTTGATGGGACGGCGTTACCTTGGCGGTATCCGCCGGAATAATTGTTGTTGCGAGGAACACCCGGTGCGACACTGTCGCGTCCACCGGAAAGCATCTGCAAATTTTCCGCGATGATACGGATACGGCTACGTTTTTGCCCGGTCTGTTTATCTTCCCATGTATCCATCTGTAGGCGTCCTTCGATAAAAACGGGACGTCCCTTCGCGAGGTACTGAGCAGCTATTTCACCGAGACGCCCCCAACAGGTAACATCCAAGAACGTGACCTCCTCGCGTCTTTCGCCTTCGTTCGGACCGGATGAGATTCTGTTAACAGCGAGACGCAATTCAGTGACTGAAGTGCCGCGTGGGGTGGTACGAACTTCAGGGTCAGCCGTGAGGTTCCCTATCAGCATAACTTTATTCAGATTGGCCATGGTCGTAAAAAAAATCCGTGGTGTTGATAAGCTGTTTACGCTTCCATTCTACACGAAGGCTTTGATTCTGGCAAGACAAAATCGCGATGATGCATAATTTTTTTGTATTTTCTCGGTGGGTGGGGGAATTGAACCTTGACAAATGCGACCGATTAGGGTACACTGACGGCGCACAAAACCCATTTTTTTGAGTTATGGCACACATGAAAGTAATACTAGCGACGAAGATAGAAGGTCTGGGCTGTGAAGCCGATCTTGTTACGGTGAGAGCCGGATATGGGCGTAATTATCTCATACCGCAAGGACTTGCTTTTGAAGCAACTCCGGCAAATAGACGGTTCATCAATATGCTCCGGACGAAACGTGCTGAGCGTGAAGCGGCGGAGCTTGCGAACTTTAAGGAGATAGCGCAGAAGATTGCCGGCATAAAGATTGAGCTTAAGCTTGAATCCGGTGAAAAGGGTAAAGTTTTCGGTGCTATAACGAACCAACAGATTGCCGATGCCTTAGCCGCTCAGGGTGTGCAAATTGATCGTCGTACGATTGATTTGGAAAAGCCATTGCGTAAGAGCGGTGACTACGAAATACCTGCCAAACTTCATCCGGAGGTCATTGCTACCGTGCATTTGCACTTGGTAGTCATCGGTGAAGTACCGGAAAGTAAGCCGGAAGAAAAACCGGCACCCGCACCGGCAGATACGAAGGAGTAACCGCAGTCCCTCCGCAAATGCCCTCCCCCCCGCCGCATTTTTGATTTTTGATTTTAGATTTTTGATTGAAATTCTAGGCGCTGCCGTGGCGCAAGGATTTTTTACGATGCG
>CAZJIH010000186.1:0-2189 GCA_964545935.1 uncultured Akkermansia sp.
TCCAATAAGAGAAGCATGTGATTGCCAATTTCCCCGGACAACATCTCGGATATTCCTCTCTATCCGCCCAAAACCATGTCTAAACCCAACTTTTTCTGCAAGGATTGACCATCCTAGAAATGACGCGGGTTGTATCATCCGAAAAGTGGTTCTATTGGATGGCTATGATCTAAAATCGTAAATGCGGCGGGGAGGATTGGGGGCGGGCAACGGGATGTGCTGTGGAGGGACTGCGGTTCAGCGCGCTAACTTCTCCACATACGTCTCCGGCATGGCTACTTCATACTTTCTTTTTTTTAGCTCGTCTTAGCTGTGTAGACGCGGGACTAACAAGCTGCCGAATTTTTGGTAAATGTCGTTGAGAAACGAGCGGAGTCCCTCCTTTGCGGAAGAAGCATCATGAAGGCGAGGGGAGAATAGCGTATCCAACCGTTTATCAATCCGGTGTCCTTCGTTCTGTTCTTTGCAGCGCATTGTGTCAATTTTCGATTTGAGCATGTCCCAACCGATTTTTACCGAAAGTCTCTCTATAATCACTTCCAAACAATAAAATCTCCCGTTTAATTGAGACGCCAACTCTGCTTGAGCACAGAGTGCTGTCAGTGATCTTTTATCATTCGTTGCCGCAAACATCGCATCCTGATGAACCATGAAAGTGAAGATTTGAGCCTCGCCGACGTCTATTTCAGTAACACTCAGAAATTTATCCAACAGGGATAAATCCGTTTGTTCGGGCACAGGTCGGTATTTTTCGGTTTGTTGCAAAGCGTCGCTTAGGATGATCCGTGCATGACTGCGGCACATCCTGCCACTTTCCTTTCTCAGCATGTGGCACAGCGTTGGTAGTATGTACACATCTGAGTTTGCATAGTTCTCGCTATCAAGCCATAAATCCAACAAGTCGGCAGCGCACAAAATGACGAAAATATCATTATCTATCACAAGACGCGGATGCATTACGCGAGCAGAGAGTCCAAGAAATCAATTTGCCACGGAGAAAGTACATCTTCGAAGTCATCACCTATTTTTGCGCGCAATAATTCGCATACGCATCGGCGGGTGTCGCACACACTGTGAATATGACTCAATCTTTTGTTAAGGATGGCGTAATCTTTTGAAGGACGGTCAGTTTTGTTGTGACAGTTGAGCAACAGAGCGGTCGGACTGACCCGGAAGTTCACCGCGATCCGTTTTAATTCCGCCGTTGGAATATTCGGTTGCACGGTCGGTAAATCGGCAAAACCGCACAGCAGGGAATGAGCAAAATTGTCCGCATCATCCTCTTGCTCTTTCGACATTTCTTTTTGCCCCATATCCAAATGTCCGAGCATGATATGCCCTAATTCATGCGCGAGGTGAAAAGACGTCCACGCTGTATTTTTCCCGGATGCTAAAATGATAACCGGAATGCCCTTTGGGGTCATAATGGATAAACCATCAAAAGCTTGACCTTTTTCTCCCTTGTGATAAACGACAGGAATTCCGCATTGCCAACAAAAATTTAACAAGGCATTGAACGAAATCCACGGCTCGCCCACTAAAATACTCTCACGGCACACTCTCACATTTTTGCGTGAAAAGTTGACAAATTCCCTACTTTGAAAATACGCCTCTGCTATCACATCCGACAATCTGATTCCGACAAACCGTGATGTTACCAATTTTGCGGTTTCCTTATTTTTACTCTTTCTGAATGCGCTTCCCTGCCACCTAAGATCGAGCTGCAAAGAGATATCATCCGAAACAAGCTCCGTGTACGTAACCCCTAGACGTTTAGCAATTTCGAGGAAGGCTGCCTGACGAGCTCCGGCATCTTCAAGCGCAGAAGAATCACACCACGCCGGGATGAAAAATCTATCAATGGCACTACGCACCAACCCGGCATCCAACATTTTCTTCACAACCGAATTGATGTCGGGAACCGTATGCACGTTTTCTACTGCTGTCTGTATCACGTCTGCAAGTCAATTATACAACCTGCGTCCCATCAGTCAAGCAAATCCTGAACCGATGAACCGCTGCTCCTGCCACCCCGCCCCAGTGCCCGCCGCGCCCTCCCCCCCTCCGCATCTTTGATTTTTGATTTTAGATTTTTGATTGAGGAATAATGCGCGCTCCGTTGCGCGTCCCTCCGCGGAAACGAAGCCCGCCCTCACCACATGCGCCGCTTCCCGGCTTTGCTTCGTAAC
>CAZJIH010000187.1:0-2133 GCA_964545935.1 uncultured Akkermansia sp.
GACTTCTTTCGACGGACGCATTGTGTCGTATGACAGATTAGCGATCGGACGCTTCTGCGGTCTTCAGAGTTGTCCTTTATCCGATCCCCAAAAGGACTGGCACAAGGGGATAAGAGTCAGTACGCGGATTTATTGTGACGGACAAGAGATAAAAAAAGAGAGCGTTGATTCGGTGGAGAAATATATTTTCGGTAATGGGTACTGGGAGCAACGGAAAGATTATATTAACTCACAGCTTAACCGATGACCATTGAGTTACCCGCACAGGTATACGGTAAAAATCGAGATAACCTGTATACGTGGCTTGTTTTCAACGATATGATGAAGGATAAGCCGGTGGATACTGCCGTATCCTTCGAATGGAAATTCGGGGATGGGGTGTACTCGCCCGTGTGGGCACTGTGGGTGGAACCCGGGCAGGAGTGGGCTCTCCTGTATTGCTTCGAAGATGTCGGAGTCGAAACGGATGGTAGTCGACGACCTCATACGCTTCGCAAATCTGTCGGATTATGTACTCGTGATGCTCTCCCGTTCATCACGTCATTACTCGGTGGGCAGTTACCCGAGAAGCACGAAGTGAGTCCGGATGGGTGCTGGCGAATAGATTACGAGCAGCCCACCCATGTTCAAGCGTCTGCATGGCGTACCGGTCTCCTCTACGATGGGAAGGAATCATGCTATGAACTTAAATTCAGTGATATATGTCAACCGCATGTTGTTTCCTCTACCGATGTTTCCTCTATGATCGAAGATAGTTCAAGCCGGAGCAGTCGATGCTCGACATTATGTAGGTTTTTGCTGGTTTTTCTTTTTTTGTTGGGTGGAGTCGTGGGTTATTTCATATGTGGGGTACTGCACTCCGAAACATACGATGCTATCGAGGCGAAGGACAGGGAAATTCGCGAGCTCACCGAGCAGCTTTCCCACGTGAAGACCGAAAAGGGCGAACAAGAGATGCAAATCAAGCGTGTCCGCGAGCTGGTTCGGCAACTTAACGAGTGTCTGAAATCGTCGCGTTCGCCTCACTAGCACCCGCCGGCAGCTCCCCCATACTACACCCATCGCGAATTCCGTCGTAAAAGACACGTGCAACAAAGCACCGTTCGGCGCCGGGTATTCAACTTTCCCGGTGCGGAAACTACTTGACCGGCGGCGTGTTCTGAGATATACTGGGGGCGTGAAATACGTCAAACGATTTTTTTTGTGGTTTATCGTTCTTTGGGTAGGAATGAGCGCATTTTTTGTGTGGAAGGAGACGGGGAGTGTCACAGGGGACGCGGTTATCAACGCGTGCAGGGGTGTTGTCGTATATGCTTTATCGGCAGCAGCTTTTATGGCATTCCTTTTTCCGATTGTGTGGGCGATGACGGTTTTCTATCTGTTGATACCTCTTCTGAGTTTGTGGCGACCGTTTTACCCCGCACGCGGCGGCAAAGGGCAGGGGAGTACGATGGGGGAAGCATCCGGGGAGACGGGAGAGAAGAACCTGCTTGTCACCATTGAAGCGGGAGAATCTCTTTTAGTGAGAGATGAGAAATATGTAGCCCTACGGGAAGTTGACGGGATGAGTCACAGATTCATTTTTGTGTACAGTTGGTGGCATCTCATCATGAGTATATGCTGCAAACTGACGAGTCTCGTATCTTACAGGGCAAATGCGGGAAGGGCTCGGGAACTCAGGATATCCTCAGATGATCCGGATGAATACTTTTGTGCCGTTGAGTTGCCACCCGGAGAAGAAATTATCATACATCCCTCAGATTTAATTGCATGCAGCGAAGACATCGCTCTGAAGAGTCGGTGGATATTTTCTCCGCAGGCTTTTTGCGCCGGGCAGATGCGCTTTTTTATTATGCGGGGACCGGAGCGTGAACCCGGACAGCGACCGGCGCGCATCGTCGTGCGTTCCTTCGGCGGTATAACATCTATGCAACTCCGGGACTCCGGGTATGCCTTGAAGAAGCATTGTCTCATAACCGCGACATCCGGTGTATGCATGGGGGTCAGACGCACGGAAAGTTTTTGGAATTATTTCAGCGGGCAGTCGGACTTACTTGACCTTTACCTCGGCGGTACCGGCGAAGTGCGTATTCACAACGCGGGTTTAGACACGACAAACCCTCACGAGAAGGG
>CAZJIH010000188.1:0-2121 GCA_964545935.1 uncultured Akkermansia sp.
CTCTACACTCAACTCGGAGGAGGATATTAACCGCAGACCTGCCCCAATGCCCTCCCCCCCTCCGCATTTTTGATTTTTGATTTTAGATTTTTGATTGAGATTCTAGGCGCTCCCGTGGCGCAAGGATTTTTTACGATGCAAAGCTGTGGCGTACCGCCTGCGCTGGGGGCACCCTTCCGAGGAGGGATCGCGCAACGGAGCGCTAGCTTCTTAAATCATCAACCTAAAATCTAAAATCGTAAATGCAGTGGGGAGGATGGCTTTGCGGAGGGGCAGCGGTTCAGTTTTTGCTTGACGTGGCAGGTGTGAGGTGGTAAATCGGTGGGTGAGAGGAAATATGAATACAACGGAGATTATCAGGGAACGGATACAGAAGCTGCGCCATCAGGCATACTATAGTTCGGTTGCGCACACGGCTCACGGAAATATATTTTTGCAGGAAGGAGCCTTTTCTACAGAGGAGGACTTCGATGCCGAGCTGAATGAGTTGCTCCGGAAATGGGAATCGAGAGAAAGTTATGAGTTCTGAGACAGAGACATCTGAGTTAATCAGAGCACTCGGGGAAGCGTTCAATTTAGCTGAAGGCGAAATATACAAAGTTGAGACCGCGACAGGGAGAAGTCCGGTTGTAACACTGAACGAGCTTCGTTATGCGGGGTCACACATGCCCTAGGTGTAATGGCAACCATCCTCGCCGCCGGGAAATGAAACTGAACCGCTGCTCCTACCGCACCGATGCCCACCGCACCTTCCTTTTTGATTTGCAAATACCGGTTCTGCCGTGGCGCAAGGATTTTTTCGCCGCGAAGCCGGGGAGTGCCGCATGCGGCAGGGGGGGAGTCTTCTTGTGGCGGGACGCATAACGGAATGCGAAAGCTTCCGGGGCACGTATGGTCAGAGCAATGGATGCAGATATCGATGGATGTTAAGAGTCGCTATCCGAAAACCAGTTGATGATAATTGGGATGAGAATCAGAGCCCCTTCCGCGATTTTGGTGATTATGTCTATCGTTTCCTCTGTTTGCTTCGGATCAGACGACTTTTCCAAATTTTCAAACATTCTCTGCATTTGTTTATCCAGTTCTCCTATCTTACTCTCTACGTCACCCCCCATATCGGCACGACATAGTAAGCAGTAAGTTAGATGATGCATCTTTTCGCTCCATATCATACGCATCTTTTCGACTTCTTCCCTAGCACCTTTGGCAGTCCACGCACTTTTCATGTCCTGAAATGCTTCGCTGAATTCCTTGTCTAATCGGTTCATCTCCTCACAGTTCGCTGCATAGGTATTCCAAGGTACTAGGACCGACATGGCGAGTAGGAGTGCAGTACGACGAACGAAGGAGAGGGCACGATTGTGGCTTCTCCTTTCCGGAATGGTTAATGAATGCGTCTTCATGGCGTAAGTTTATCTCATTTTGAATGCTGTGAGCAGTTATCGGAGTTGTTCCTGTATACATATCAATACTTTCTGTATCTTCAGGACAGTAAATTTGACAGGGTCGAGCAGTACTTTCTCTCACCCTTCGGTAGCTGTATGACATTATTTTTTAGCTGAAAAGCAATTTTTTTGCTGGACATCGCATTCAAAAATTAATGTACAGCGGGGTTCTGTCGGGGTGGAATTTCGATCAAAAAGCTTGGAATGCGAGGTGTGGTGGGCATTGGGACAGGGCGGCTGAACCGCAGTCCCGCCGCAAATGCCCTCCCCCCCGCCGCATTTTTGATTTTAGATTTTAGATTTTTGATTGAGGAATAATGCGCGCACCGTTGCGCGTCCCACCGCGGAAACGAGCCCACCGGCGGATGTGGTGAGCATCGGTTCAGCGGCGGGTAGCGGCGGGTGTGGCGGGAAGGACTTTTGAGATTTTTTGATCATAGCCATCCGATAAGGGAAGCATGTGATTTCCGATTTTCCTGAACGACATGTCGTATATTCTCTCTTATCCGTTCGAAACCATGTCCGAACCCAACTTTCTCTGCAAGGATTGACCATCTCGGAAATGACACGGTTTGTATCATCCGAAAAGCGGTTCTATCGGATGGCTACGATTTTTGATCCTACGTCAAATTCAGGAATAAAATTACGTCAAACTGCCGAATAAAGTTTGCAAAGC
>CAZJIH010000189.1:0-2106 GCA_964545935.1 uncultured Akkermansia sp.
CGAACACATTGATGTGTGAACGCTTACCGGCGATCGCCTGCAGCACCAGCGGGATAAGGTGAGTCTCCGGGTCGTGGGCTTCACCGAGGCTCCCGTCTGCTGCGGCACCGGCGGCGTTAAAGTAGCGCAGGGAAATATGCCGCAGACCGTACGCACGTTCATAGTCCGCGAATATCCGCTCAATCATGAGTTTGCTGCGCCCGTAGGGGTTGATGGGTGCCTGAGGGTGTTTCTCGTCGATGGGGGTGTACTGCGGTTCGCCGTATGTGGCACAGGTGGAAGAAAAGACGATTTCCCCCACTCCGTGCGTCTGCATGGCATCCAGCAGGTTAAGCGTGCCGACCACATTGTTGCGGTAATACTTCGCCGGGTCGGTGACACTCTCGCCCACGTAGGCAAAGGCGGCGAAATGCACCACGGCACCGATGCTGTATTTTTCAAAGACCTGTGTGAGACTCGCCGGGTTCAGCAGGTCGACGTGCTCAAATGCCGCCTGCTCGTCCACCGCTTCACGGTGCCCGTAAATGAGGTTATCTGCCACCACCACGCGGTAGCCGCGATCCAACAGATGTCGCACCGTGTGTGAGCCGATGTAGCCAGCACCGCCCATTACAAGGATGAAGGAATCGTTATTCATGGTTTTTCGATAGGGAATTTTTAGGTTGAGCTATAATCATCGTTTCGAGAAGAATGCCCCAATCAACGGGGTTGAACACGGTGAATTCGTACTCGGGCACCCACTGCTCGAGCATCGGCTTCAGTTCAAAGAAATCGGAAGGTTTATGGTAGATACTCAGCAGAAGAACCGGTTTCTGCGTGCGAATGGTATGCTTAGCGCCTTGCAGGAATTCGAGCTCCGCTCCTTCTAAATCAACTTTAATAAGCCCGACATCAAGCTTGTTTTCACTCACGAAGCTATCAAGAGTTGTTGTCGGCACTTTCACTGTCCCGTTCACATACTTTATGCCGCCTACCTCTATAAAGGACGAACATGACCCCTGCACATGCATCTCCAGTTCCGTTTCTGAATTCCACAATGCCTTTTGAACCGGAACGACTTTGGACAATTTGTTGATTTCCAGCGTCTTTTTCAGGAGATCAAAATTCTGCGGGTTGGCTTCAAAGGAAAAAATTCTTTTATCGGAGTAGTCTGACAGAACCAATGCGGAATCTCCGATGAAGCCACCGGCATCGATCATATCTTTCTTCCGTATACTTTCCTTGTCACGGACCAGCTCGATCCCGTGCTTGTAAAGGAAGACACACCGCTCGAAATGATTGATCGGGAGTAGGTATTTATCGTAGGCGTACATGTTGTCGCTGATTCGCAGGATTCGATTTAAAAAATCGGTGCGAAGCTTGGTTCTTTCGTCCTGCTCGCTGACAGAATAAAAGTTGTAGCGTGCTTGATCGGGCTTTGCCTTGACCATACGCACTCGACTCAGAATCTTATTGATTTCTCGTATCGAAGGAGGTGCCATACCACGGATGAGATCCAGATACTTCTCTTCAAAGTCCGGACGATCCATATACTCAAACATCGGCACCAAAAATCCTTTTTCAAAGGAGTTTTGGTAATATCTAGCGAAATTGTATTCCACCTCCAGCAGTGACCTAGTTCCCTCTACATCGGTTTTTACGAGCTTTGTCGTTTCATCCAGCTTTTGAAGCATTTCCAGATGATAGGTACCGAGTCGTTCGCCGAGGTCATCCACCTTGGCACAGAGCTCCCCCAGTTGCTTTGCGAGCAATTTGCTCGCAGTGTTGCGACTACGCTTGGGAGTATTCGAGATGGTCATGGTTAAACTAGCGAGCTTGAGTTAGTGTGTTTAGGTTATCTGTTCCTTGACGACTATTTGAAGTGATTCCTGCATAACGAGTCTCAGGACGTGCGGAGAAAGCGGCAGTCGATGATTTTCGCCGGGGCAGACATAAGGCTTTGCTCTTTTTTCATGTCTGTTTTCGCGAACTCAGACCACTCGGTCAATATGGCTAATACATTCGCCCCACGAACCGCACCCTCCCTATCCGATGCGTAAATTATCCTGCTCCCCAACTCCTTGCGTGCATTCCCCATAGCCTGCGGGTCGTAGGCTACTACAGTTA
>CAZJIH010000190.1:0-1976 GCA_964545935.1 uncultured Akkermansia sp.
AACTCACTTATACGTTGAAACAATTACAAAGTTATACCATGAATGAACAAACATCCACTACTCCGGGAATGTAAAAGCGCACTCCAGAGACACTCCTCCGGCAGGAAGAACACTCCCGCCTGCTTGTAAAACGATTCTCGCTTCACGGCTACTTCCGCGAATTCGGGTTCGTGGGCATGCTCCGACAAAATGGCGGCACGACGCTCGAGGAAGCGGTCGCCGATGAATTTCAGGAAAACGAGAGTGAGGAGGAGGTCGCGTTTATCCGTCATGGGGGCTCTTCCCCGCAAATGATTGCGACAGGCAAGTAAGATATCCTCCAGACGTTCATCCCGTCCCGCCGCTTTTTTCACACCTTGCTTCCCGAGTGCTTCCTGAGATGTACTTTTCTTACGTGGCATGACTCGACAAAGAGCAGTTTACCCGATAATCCGTCGCATGTCAAGTTTAACCAAATAAACCGTAGTCCGCTGCATCCCTTCCGACGTCTACCGCCCCTCCTTAATACCCCATTTTTTAATTGAGAATAGAGGTGCTTCTGTTATGCGGAACTTTCTCCACTGCTAGGCTGTGCTGCACTGCACGCGGTGTGGAAAGGTATAGTGTGAATGATTCGAGCAAAATATACCGTATATTAGTTGAAGGAGATAGAATGATGACACAGGAAGAACGAGATGCAATTACCGAACAGTTGGAATATGCCATTATACACAGCGACTGTACTGTGGAACGCGTACAGGAGTTGCTGAAAGCCGGTGCGAATGTAGACGGCGGTGCAATTGTCTCGCCGATAAGTCGGGCAGTGGATCACGGACGCATTGATCTCGTGGAAGTATTGTTGCGTGCCGGTGCAGACGTCCATTTATCGAATCCCTTAGCGTCTGCTGCAGGACGCGGAGATCTTGATATTGCAAAACTCTTGATGAAATTCGGAGCGAAGGTAAATAACAAGGCTTCGGGTCAATCACCTTTGATTTCAGCTGTATGCAGCGAAAATCTGGATGTCGTCAAATTTTTTTTGGATGCGGGTGCAAAAATCGATGTTAAGGTGCAGGGGCTTACCCCGCTGATAGCAGCAGCCGGTATAGAGGAAGGGAGCATAGAACTCGTAAAGCTTTTACTGGATGCGGGGGCGGATGTTCACGTCGTTACATCGGAGGCTACTCCCCTGCAGGCAGCCGCTGAAAGCGGGAACTTTGAAATAGCAAAGTTGCTCTTGGATAAGGGGGCAGATGTCAATAAGCGTCCGAGATATTGCGTTTACCCTTTAACTAGTGCGGCTGCGAACGGCTATCCTGATATTATTGAGTTGCTGCTGAATGCCGGTGCCGATGTCAATGCGCGTGTGGGTGATTTTACCCCACTTGTTGCTGCCATAGATTACGGAGACATTGCGCTTGTCAAACTTTTGTTGGAAGCGGGGGCTGAGATTAATCCGACTGAACCGGGTACGACACCTTTGATACGAGGTGCCCTCCTCGGGCATGCCGACATCGTTAAGCTTTTGCTGGAAAAAGGAGCGGATGTGCATGCACGCGATCATGACGATAACGCTTTGATAGCAGCCGCTTTATCCGGTAGCCCGGAATGCACGCAGCTCCTCATTGCGGCAGGTGCGGATGTCAATCTCCGCTTGGGTAAAAATACCCCGTTGATTGCTGCTGTTCGCGGCAAAAATACAGAGGTTGTACGCCTTATTCTCGAAGCCGGTGCGGATGTAAATGCTAAGGTGAGAGGCGGAACCGCTTTGGATTACTCCTACGGCAGAAATATACCTAACATCAGACGTCTCTTGCGCAAAGCCGGCGGAATAAGAGCTTTCCCCTCTGCAAGACCTACCGCTAACGACAAACTTATTGCCTTAATACTCCGTGAAATGCGTAGGCATGAGCAAATGCGTTAATTGCCCATACTAGCGAGAAACGTAATTTTCGATATATTTAGCGAGCATATCCCACTCGATATTGACCGGTGTA
>CAZJIH010000191.1:0-1899 GCA_964545935.1 uncultured Akkermansia sp.
TTTTTGATTTTAGATTTTTGATTTGCAAATAGTGGCGCTCCCGTGGCGCAAGGATGTTTCACAATGCAAAGCCGGGAAGCACCGCCGGTGGTAGGATGGCACGTTTCCGCGGAGGGACGCGCAACGGAGCGCGCTAACTTTCTAAATCGTCAATCAAAAATCTAAAATCGTAAATGGGGAAGGGGGGCGGGCATTGCGGCGGGGCAGCGGTTCAGATTTTACTTGACATTGTGGGTTAGTTGTGGTGCAATATGCGTGTGAATATGGAGAGGCGATAAATTATGTGCAAGATCAATTATCAGGTGTATAGTGTGGCAGCGGTGGCGAATAGTATTTTGGAGATAGGTAAGGAAATGGGGCAGGATATCACGAATCTGAAGCTGCAGAAGTTAGTGTATTTTGCACAGGGGTGGTCGCTGGCCTTGCAGGAGCATCCGCTGTTTGAAGAAGAAATCCAGGCATGGACGTATGGACCGGTCATCCCGGAGCTTTATCGTGTAGCAAAAGTGTATGAAAATAAACCGATAAATGGTTGTTTATCCGCACGTGATAGAATACCGCGCGGTAGTGAAGAATGGAATGTGATAGAGGAGATGATGAAGGCGCTGGTGGAGTATACGCCGATGCAATTGGTTAAGCTGTCGCATGAGCCTCAATCACCGTGGGCAGCAGCATGGGAAAAGGGTAAATATACGCGGATATCACTTTGGCAAATGGCTTTGTATTTTCGCGATAGGTTAATGCCGGTTAATTCATGACGGTACTATGAGCGAAAAACCGCGATGGCCTGAAAGTATATTAACTGCACCGGATGAACCGCTGCCCCTCCGCAATGCCTGCCCCCCCCGACCCCATTTTTGATATGCGATTTACGATTGACGATTTGAGAAGCTAGCGCGCACCGTTGCGCGATCCCTCCTCGGAACGAGCCCCCCTACCGCCGGCGGTGCAGCACAGCTTTGCGGCGTAAAAAAATATGTGGTCCTGTACCGAATTTCTCGGGCGGATACGCTTTTTTAGTGTATGTGTAAAATCTTGGGCTTGACACATCGGGCATCCTTCTGCTATAATTCTCTTGCCACCGGAGCTTCCCGGAGGTGAGGCCGGAAAACCCCGCCAGGACCGAGAGGTAGCAACGGTATTCGTCCCTCACTTGTCGGGAATGCTTCGGTGGTTTTCTTATGCAGACGCTTATCTTGGCTGTTTCAAAACCTTCACTCGCCTATGTTAAGACGGGTGTCAGCTTCTTTGAAAAGCGCATACGCCCTCTTGGTCAAGTCGAGCTTCGTTTCATCAAAGATGCTCCGTATCCTGAACTCTCTCATACTCTACTGCGGGTCAGCGAAGGTTGTCTGCGTATTGCCATGGATGAACGTGGTAAGAACCTTAGTACTTGTGAATTAGAACAACTATGGCGCCATTGGCAATTGCATGCTACCACCAAATGCGTTGCCTTCGTCATTGGCCCACCGAACGGACTCTCTCCCCAACTACGCGATTCCTGTGACCTCATTCTTTCCCTCGGACGCCATACTATGCAACACGAACTCGCACTCCTCGTCCTCCTCGAGCAAATCTATCGCATCCATACTTTACTCGCCAACTCCCCGTACCATAAATTTTGATCAGAGCATTTAGCACACACCGTCGCGCGTCCCACCACGAAAAGGCACCCTCCTACCGAATGTGGTGCTCCAAATTTAAGAATAGTGGCGCTGCCGTGGCGCAGGGATCGAAAGTTAGTTACGAAGCAAAGCCGGGGAGCACCGCATGCGTCAGCGGTGGGATCGTTTCCGCGGCAGGACTGAGGCTTGACATATTTCCGCGGAGAATGTATGATAGCAGGTGTATGCAGACACGCGTCATTCAATTTGACATGGGTAGTAATCCGCGCCCGAT
>CAZJIH010000192.1:0-1824 GCA_964545935.1 uncultured Akkermansia sp.
GTTTTATAACCATACATCCCCGTACCTCAGAGTTCTCCGCCATATCAGCGGCTTTTATCACTTGTTGATACCACTCCGGAAAATCTTGCTCACGTGTGGGTGTTATCGCGTTCTTCTGTGCCATGCGGTCTATCCTATACCGAATTGGTAAATTGTCAAGACCGTACTTGTACGAGCCCGCGTCTGTCCCGAGAAAATTGAAGGCTTAGTGGAGGAAGATGACTCTGCGACCGGAAGACGCGAGGGTGATCAGGTACGAGGTATGAAGTACGAAGTACGAAGTGAAAGAGTTAGGCGCAATGGGGGTGCGCGGTGCTCAGGTACGAAGCCTGACTGCGGGACACATCGGATTGCGTGGATACAAAAAACCGCGGTTTAATTCGGCATCATTTTGAGGTGAACACGCGTTTCCCTCGGTATCTGACGGAGGCAAATCGAGGAAAATCTGCCGGAGGACGCGCAGAAACAGCTTCCGCAATAGCTTGAATCCTCAGATTGTTAGAGAGAACAAGCAATATGTGAGAGAAACCCTCAACAACACGACCCCGCGAAGAGCGGCAACGAAATTTCAGAATAACAGAAATATTCTTCCCCTGTTGGGAGACAGAGAGGATTTCGTACACTCTCTGCGGCCATCTCCTCCAGTAAATCATGCAATCTTTTTCATATTCAGCGAGCGACATCGCACGTTCCCCTGTGCCCTTGTAGTAGATTATATTCTCGTACATCTCTCTGCGTATCGTGGGATATTCCATTCCCCCTTTAATATGTTCCTGAACAATGAGCGAAACCAAATCATCGTTTGATATTTGAGAAGCCTGCGAGGGGGCACTCCGGACAGGTGTTTGTGCCCTCGGACGTTCCCGACCTGAAGGTTCCGCGCAGACTTGACCGGTTTTACCTGCCAAAAAATCTCGTACTTTCTGGGCGGGTATAGCGAAGAAAAAGGTGACGTACGCCGAATCAGTTTGACCGGCATAATTAACACCTACAACTTCACCAGTTCTCGCGTCTATCAACGGTCCCCCACTGCTCCCGTGTCCTATCTTACAATCGTGCACGATTGCTTCATCTGTAATTTTGCTGATGGAACCAAGCGTCACATTGGGTATGAGATTTTCGATTCCGCCTACCAATCTATTGATAAGATTTCTTTCTCTCAGGTTCTGTTTAATCACGTCCGCTCCCCCGGGAAATCCTACCGCTATAACTTTTTGCAATAAACGAGGCTCTTTGCTGCTGAGTTTGAAAGGTGCCGGTAAATCATCCCCTTTCACCCGTAGAAGCGCAAGATCATTTTTCCTGTCATACGCCATAAGTGTAGCTTCCTTCATCGTTGCATCGTTCCCCGCTTCGTTAACTATAAATATGGCAAAACTATCCCTCCCGTTGACAACGTGAAAATTCGTCAGCAAAAATCCCTTCTTTTCGATGAAGAACCCACTACCGGTCGCCAAAGATTCAGTTCGCGAATCCATCGCAAAAACCCGATATACTGAACGCGATATCGCTTGTAACTTTTGCTCGCTGTCCCTGCGTGCATCTTTCTCCTCCCCATGTGCACCATACCCAAATATGGCGAGCACTCCTATCCAAACGATGATGAGGATGACCCTGTACATAACTAAAAGCTTCATCTGTAACTGCTACACACACATTGTAACTCGCGTTTACTTATTTTGCAAGAGAAAAAACGAACTGAACCACGAGCCTCCACATCAATCCCAAGAAAATTTCTGCAAATTGCCGTAATGCTCATTCCAGTGCGATTTCCGGACGCTCCGCGTACCATGGGAGTTTCAAGCTCACGGGTGCGTGGATTTT
>CAZJIH010000193.1:0-1701 GCA_964545935.1 uncultured Akkermansia sp.
GCATTATTTGCAAATCAAAAATCTAAAATCAAAAATCAAAAATGCGGAGGGGGGGCGGGCGCGGCGGGCATTGCGGCGGGGAGGCAGGACTGCGGTTCAGCGGTTCAGCTTTATTCTTCTCGAAAGGACTTTTTACATTCGGGGTGAGGGTTAACAGACAGAAGTATTCTTTCACCCTTATTTTTCAACACCCTTTGATAATCTTTTACATCCTCCTGTATTTGTCTCCGTATCTCTTCAATCTCGCGTTCCTTTTCTTTGGTTATCCTCCGAATCTTCCGATGGTAGAGGAAAACCGACCAAAAGAGAAGCAATGCCAACGGTCCGAGCAAACTGCTTATCTTTGTCGTCATCACTATCACTGCAAGCAGTGCTCCCCATGCGCAATGATTATAACTCGTTTTCCTTGCTATCTCAGCAGAGACTTTCAACTCCGCAGATGCCTCATCTACTTTGTTCCGATAATCTGAAAACCTTTCCTTTTTTAGATTATGCAATTCTTCGTAATTGGGTGTATCACAAAGTCCGGCATACGCAGCAGTCAACTGCTCTACCTCCTCCCTAATCTGTTCAAAAAGAACAAATTTTTCCTCTACTCTTATACCGGCCACATGTTCCAGTACGGATGCGGCTGCAAGTCCGGCGAACGCCGCCTTTGTAAGATATTGCCCGGTATCTGCCCAAATCTCCCGGCTCGTCAGTAATTGCAAAAAATTACATACTTCCCCATAAAAAGCAAAATAGACTGACATATAACAAGTTACGATCACGCCGGTATCGGCTCGCTTTTCTCCCGCCAAAGAACATCAAAAGTATTTTCCATAGCCGCAGACATACGTCTTGTGCTTTCATCCGCAGGAGAATAGGCACACACAAGCGCACTGGTTTTCCCTTCATGCGTCTCAAGTCGGTACATCTTACCATCACATATAACAAAATGTGGTATACCTTTGATGTCAGCGTCTCGCTTTATACGCCGTATACTGTCTTCTTCCCGGAGGAGGTATGCCAATTCCGTGCTTTCCGGTTTTTCCTCTGCTATAAGCGTTTGCACAATTACTCCACGTTCAAGTGCTGCGAGAAAATCCTGTTTCAACTCTCCGTAAACCCGTGAATTTAACTTACCGCAAAAAACACGTACATAATTCTGACTGGCTCGCAAAAATTCTTTTATGATGAGACGAGCATGGATAGGATTGAAATTTTCAAACAAATCCCCATTCCGTGCCTTTATTCTTGCCCGCACAGACATCGCATACTCAGAAATAGGTTCGTCCATAAACAAAAGTCCTCCGTCGCCGCCCACATTGTACTACCATACCATCAACCGCGCAAGCAAAAAATCTAAAAAGTTTCCCGCCGCTGAACCGCAGTCCCTGAACCGCTGCCCCTGAACCGCTGCCCCTCCACGGCACACCACGTTGCCCGCCCCCAACCCTCCCCGCCGCATTTACGATTTTAGATTTTTGATTTAGGATTTAAGAATTTAGCGCGCTCCGTTGCGCGTATTGGGAGGGTAAGCTAGTTACGAAGCAAAGCCAAGAAGCACCGTATGCGTTTGGGGTGGGCTGAACCGCAGTCCCTCCGCAATGCCTGCCCCCCGACCCCATTTTTGATATGCGATTTACGATTGACGATTTAAGAAGTTAGCGCGCTCCGTTGCGCGTATTGGGAGGGTAAGCTAGTTACGAAGCAAAGCCA
>CAZJIH010000194.1:0-1625 GCA_964545935.1 uncultured Akkermansia sp.
GCACTCTTTTTTGGAGCGCACCCGGCGTGTTGCTTTTTATTTTACGATGCAGAATAAATTTTTTTTTTGAAAAAGGTCTTGACGCAGCAAACAAATTGTGCTACACTGACTCGTGCAAGGTGGTGTGCTCCGAAAGGGGTGCCGCTGAACAAGCGATAAAAGCCACGTTATCCGACCCGGTGCGGGGAAACCTGCTGCGGGTCAAATTTTTGGGAGACACATGAGATCACGAACACATTACGAATTAGCACAATTACTTATCTCGCGCGGGATGTGCAGTAGGGACACCTTGTCTAACACAGAGTTAGAGTTAAAAATCTGTAGTACTCTGAAGAGTGTTAATTATTATCGACTTACGGATTATTTGTTTATTTATCGTATACCGGTTACACCGACGAGAAAAAATAAGAACTTCGCGCCGGGTACATATTGGGAGGATGTGTGCGAACTATACCATTTTGACCGTAAGTTGAGACTCCTGCTTTTCGAAGCGACTTCGATTATTGAAATCGCCGTACGCGAAGCGATAATTGAACAGCTTGTGCGTCAAAATCGTATGTGCATGAATCCTCAGTACGTCATGCGGCACTTTGAGAGGGGATTCAGAAAGGTTCGTAAGGTACGCGCTCGGAAAACTTCAGTTTCCGGCAGCGATCTTGCGGCAGGCGAAGATATTGTCCCGTATCTACCGGCACCTAAACAGGAGGGTTACGCCTCATCATTAATCAATTCCGATTCCTTATACGGAGCTTTCATGAGCAAGGTTCAGAAAATATATGACGTCAGTCAAACTGAATCTGCCCTGTACTATCGCGATAAACTGAAGATCACAAAGGTGCAGTTCCTCCCTATTTGGGTATTTATGGAACATGTTACCTTTGGCTCGCTGAATACACTTTTATCGGTCGCTTTGCTCAAAAAATATGTCAAAGAAATAGCCGAGGAATTCGGAATTCTTTCTATTCCCCTGTTTGTATCCGCTGTCAATTTGCTTCACAAAGTGCGTAATCATTGTGCTCACCAAGACCGTGTTTGGAATCGTCAATGGGGACGTGTAGATAAGAACCACGTATTTACCCCGATATTGAAAACCGGGATTTACCGAGACCTAGCCGATATTTACGCTGATCCCTTACCTGCATCACCCACCGGCACTGCGGCAGTCATCGTTATTTGTCGTGTGATGCTCGATAAAATATACCCCGGTAACGATTGGTACAAACGTGTACAATCTCTCATCAACTCCTGCCCGGTTCCCATTGTCGCATCCGCGTTGAAATAATCTGAACCGCTGAACCGCTGCTCCTACCGCCCCGCCACAATGCCCACCACACTCGCCCCCCCCCCTCCGCATTTTTGATTTTAGATTTTTGATTGACCAATATTGCGCGCTCCGTTGCGCGTCCCCTCCGCGGAAACGAGCCCACCCCAACGCATGCGGTACTCCCCGGTTCAGCGACAGGTAGAGGCGAGTGAGGTAGGGAACATTTTTGGGATTTTTTATTGAAGAAGATACTGACGCGTTGTAATAATTGAAGAAGAAATCAGCATGACGGCGAACGGAGAAAGAACGGTATCGATGCGTGCGTGGAAGATTATCGGTAAAATCTACAACACGCTGTCGG